>JBAUIA010000493.1:0-14708 GCA_049680565.1 Phototrophicaceae bacterium | reverse complement strand
TTGGGAAATCCCCTTATCAAAAATTGAGGGATTCCCACTTGATTAAGGTATTTTACAAGATGTATTAACACTAAATGTCAATGGCTTAGATAAGTCACCTCAGTTTATTGTACTGAAAGAACGCCATAATCTTTTAAAAGCATTTCAAGCGTTACTAGATGACGTTACAGATAGTACGATCAAAGGTGAAACAAGAACGACTTTGAGTCGTATCAAAAATAGCATCTCCAAAACAGCAGATGTAGTCAAGACGAAAGCAAACGAACAAACAGGTATCGACTTAGCAACAGCGACAACTGGAACACGAGATGCTATCATCAATAGTGACCGTATTAAGAAAGCCACCGAGAAATCAAGTGAAGTCGGGCAACAAGCGAAAACCTTATTTAGTTCATCGCTGAAAGCCATTTCATCAAGAATCGAAGACCAAAGAGATAATAGTCATATAGAGCAAAAATCATCGACCAAGATCGACATCAATTTTGATGAGGAAGAAGACGAATAAGTCTTTTAATCATCAACGAAACATGCGACTAACGTGAAGGACAAGGTTAATCACTTTGTCCTTTTTAGATTCAGTATTATTTACTGACCTTACGCGAAATTTTGTCATCACAGCTAAGATTCGAGCATATCAAGAATGCTGTGTTCATCGTTCTGAGTTCTGAGATTTTTTTGGTAACTACTCATCACCCAGCACTCAGTACAAAAAATTCTGTTTAAGGTTTCCTGTACCTTGATTACTCTGATTTAAAACTAAGTGCGTAACATCAGTTATTTATCTTCTGCGGCTTTTAGTGCGCGTTCAATTAGGGTGTCGGCATCAATCGGTATCATTTGACCGATGGCTTCAGGCACTTGCAAATTGTAATTTAGCAATTCTGCGTTGTATTGCCCAATATCCATCCTTAATTGGCGATTGGCTTTCTGCCAACGTTCATCCGCCTCACGATGCAAAATAAAGCTACCCATACTAATCGCTTTTTGTTGGCGTGCGACATAATCACGGGCATATTGTTGCACCCGTTTGTGAATTTTCTCGTGTTTATTGCGGAGTGTAAACCCTAATGCCATCCAAGGGGGAACAGCATCATTATCTTTCATGATTTTATAAGCAAGTTTCATATCTTCTGGAACATTGGCTTCGTCTGCATCAAATTCAAAGGGCTGCCCTGCTTTTGGATGCCATGACATATTGCCATCACCAATCATCTGGCGAATGCGCTCATCAACGAGTGTGTCCCATTTGCTGAGTTGATCCCATGCGTTATTTTCTTCAATTTTGCGCTGATTATCTTGCATCATAGATGTCCTTCTCTAATAATCACCATCTATGGTCACATAGAACAAAAAAAGTGTCAAATTAAAGTTATTGAAGCTCGAAAGACATGCTTAATTAAGCTCACGATCAATAAATTTGCGTTATACTATGTTAGAGAATAATCGGCATATATTGGCATGAGGATGCTTACCTATGGTAAAACCACTTGCAATAATCATTGAAGATCAAGTTAACCTTGCACTTTTATATGAAGATGCCTTACGCCTCGTCGGTTATGATACGGTTTCAATACATGATGGTTTAGCAGGGTTAAATTATCTTGAACTGAATGATGTGCCTGATCTTGTTATTTTAGATGTCAATTTACCGAGACTCTCTGGGCGCGATATTTTGCAACACATTCGCTCATCTGAAAAATTTAAAACATTACCTGTCATCATCCTAACAGCGAATAGCTTGATGGTTTCACAAATCCGACCTCAAACAACATCCCTAGATTATCTTTTTGTCAAGCCTATTAGCATGCAAAAATTACAAGAACTTGCTAAAGCAGTAAAACAGGATGTCGATGTTTTACCTACCCACCGTGCAGAAACGCAGAAAGTTCCGCACTTGGATGAAAACGGCGACGAGGTTGTGGCATCACCAGAAGATGTCACACATATCCCGATGAATCCTCGTATCAACGAAGAAGCTATTGAAACGCATGAGATGCTAATGATTGATAGTATGGCAGAAACTCAGGAACATATAGCGGTTAGCTTAGATCAAGAGCAAGCAGAGTCAAACGATCAATCAGAAACTTAGGACGATTAGACATCGCCCTAAGGTCAATTTTCAGCCTGATTTTACTTACGGAGCATCTGTATCGCCAGTAATACGCAAGACTGCTTGCACATTTCCGTCTTCATCCCGTAGTGTCACAACATCGCCAACTTCCCAAATCGGTTCTTCTAAACCCCAGAAACTCGCAATCGGTGTATTTTGGCTTGCACGAGTATAGATAGTATGTTCCGCATTGGAGAAAATCAATAATTCTTCAAAGGTATATTCGTTATCGTCTGCATCCGTTAATGTCCACCCAGCCACATCGACCAAGCGTCCATTATTACGAATCCGAACACCTTCTGCCGTAACATCTCCTGCCCGAATAACTTCAACAATTTCGATTGAGGAGTTGGTTGCTGTAGGAGGTAGTGTAATCGTTGGTGATGGCGAAGGTGTCAGGTTAGCAGGTTCAGTTGCTTCTGATGTGACTTCAGCAGTGACTTCTTCGGTCACTTCAGTATCGCTATCATCAAGCACGGGCGTTACAACGATGATGCTTTCAATTGGGCAACCTTCAACTGGCACAATGAGTTCGTCGCCAATATTTAAAAAGGCTGTATCTTCGGTATAGCCATTAACTTCGAGCATGATGAAAGGATTTACACCATAAATATCTGCTAGACCAAAAATTGTATCACCGTCTTCTACAATGTGCGGTAAGCAGCCCTCGGGTACATTGCTGGTTGATGCAGCACTTGTATCAGCAGATTGTGTTACTTGTAATGCCGTAACACCATTCGCACTGGCTGTTGTTTCTGGCACGATACCATCTGGCACAGCAACTTGTGTACGATCAAGCGTTGCTGTGATAATAATAATTTCTGGACTCGCATTGGGATCAGGGGTTGCCGTGATAATCACTTGAACAGTAATGAGTTCTGTACGGATTTGGTCGCCTGATGGTGTTACCCCACAGCCTGCAATAATGAGTGCTGCCATAACAGAAAGTGTTAAAGACAGCCAAAACAATTTACGAGATAGCATTGTTTTATCCTAGTTTAAAATCATTCTTCGTAATTGAAATTGACTATAGCACAGCCCTCTATAAGGAGCAATAAACGAGAGTCCTACGACTGTTTGCATGTGGTTAAGAAATTAAAACAGATAGCCATGATGACTATCTGTCTTATATCGATATGTTGAATTGCAGAAAATCTATTCAATTGACTCCGTATGAGTAGTTTCACTCACACGTTGGCGCATGATACGATTAACATCTTGTTTACTGGTTTCTGATGTACTCATAAGGTTACTAAAGGTTTCGCGGTCTAATGCCATAACTTCGACTGTGTCATCAGCAGCACGTACTGTTGCAATACGTTTACTTTGATTCATCAAGCCAATTTCACCAAAGTATTGCCCATGATGTAAATCTGCCAGATATTCTTCTGTACCATCTCGATTTTCATGGATAACAGATACATGCCCTTTAGAGATGATATAGAAACGGTCTGCAATATCACCTTGTTTAACAATCGTATCGCCTTTGTGGAAAACCAAGCGTTCAAGTTGCGGTGTGGCTATAACAAGTTGTTCTTTAGTCAAACCGGGTAGTGCTTCTGCGAGATAACGATCATGCAAACGGCGCACCTCAAATACAAAGCCAATGACTGTTGGTAATGTGATGAGTGTATTATAGAAGAAGTGTAGGAACGGGCGTGTTGGTAAACTCGAATTGATTGATGGGAAGAATGTTCCTAAAATACCATTCCGTGCAACAACCCCAAATTTACCTGCGACTTCATAAAAATTAACAACAGCCGTTTCTTTGCCAATAGGAACAGCCGTGATAATTGCCCCATCTGCGACAGTTGCCCAGAGTTGCCTTGCACCAATATAAAGTTCATCAGGCGATAAGAAGAACGTATAGCTAATAAATAGATGCTCAACAGTATGAACAGATCCCCAAAATGCAGCAATCCATAACCAAACATTGCGCGGAAATTTTTGTAAGAGCCACAGTGTTAAAATCCAGCCCAAGACATCCCATACCAGATGTACAATTTCAATATCAAGTTGTCCGAATACACCACAAGCTGGTGGTCCTTTGACTTGTTGCCCGTTATTGTCTAATGTCGCTGTACCATCAGCAGCAGGCACAACAATAATACTCGATGAATAGCCTGTTGGCGGTGAATTGGCATCACGCAAGCCTGCTTCAATCGCATTTTCATAATTTAGCCCTGCATCGACTGGGGGTGGACAAGCCAATGTACCACTTGTAACAGATAATGCACCCACTTGAGCGAGATGTTCTCCAAGATGCCCAACTTGTAAGAAAGTGATAATTGCAAAAACTGCAACCCATTGATAATGCTCGACTTTCCAGATACTTTCAAAAAGAAGGATCGGTAACCAAGGCAATAAGGTATAAAAGGCAATGATATAAAGGGGTTGTCCCATCACAATTGTGCCCATTTGTAATACATAGGACATCAAAGCAGTGATAATCACAACTTTCATCGGCACACGTTTAAATGTTAAAAAATTTTCAATGACTTTCATGAAGCGTACCATAATTATGCCTCATCTTTCTGTGGGTTATCATTTTTTCTAAATATCGGCACAAGAAAGAAAGCATCAACAATAATTACAACGAGAATCGCCCCTACAAAAACAGGCATAAAATTCACCCAGTCTTGACGTGTCACCGCCCGTCCTACAACTTCACTATCTTGTGCAAAGGCAAGACTAGACGATAACAAGAATATACAGGCTAAAACAACATAATGAATCAGTTTAACTTTCATAAACTCTCTCCTCTTAGAATTAGATTAAATTAGTATATGGCAAAAACCACTCATGGTTCGTTAACCTTTATCGGATGAGAAAATCTACAATAATTTCACCGAAGTAAAGTACCTATGCTATGATTAGCATCTATTGTTAGCCTAAGAAATGATCTTCCTATGCCTTATTTAATTGACGGACATAACCTCATTCATTATCTGAATGATATTCAGTTAGATGACCCCCATGATGAAGCGAAATTAGTCATCAAATTACGTGGTTTCTGTGCAGTTAATCGTAAAAAAGTTATTGTGGTATTCGATCATGGTTTACCGGGTGGATATTCACAACTGAGCACACCTTCCGTAATGGTCATTTTTGCGAGTGCCGAACGCACCAACGCAGATCGGATTATTCGTGAGCGGATTAATGGCATTCGTGATATTAAAGGATGGACAGTTGTATCATCCGATCATGAAGTCTTAGACAGTGCAAGCGCTGTCGGCATGCGTGGGATGAAATGTATCGACTTTGCTGAGATTTTGACACGTCCTAAACCTGAAAAACCGCATCAAGGCGCAAATCCCAATGTAATGGTATCGCCACAAGAAGTCGAAGAATGGCTGGATTTATTTGGCGTTGAAGCTGATGAAACGTTTATTGACCAAGTGACACAACGCAAATCAGACAATCCACCGCACTACATCAAGCATGAAGTTCCCAGAATTACCGATGACAGCGAAAAATCAGTCATTAAACGGCGTAAGGCAAAACCAAAAAAGCGTGATTTATCAAAAATCAAAAATGCTGATGATGAAGTCGCACAATGGTTAGATGTATTTGGTGAAAAACCTGAACGCGAAGTGACGGATAAACCACAAAAATTTCAGATTCGTGGCAAGCATATTGAAGACCCTGAACCTGATACTAGCACGGATGAAATTAACGAAGAAGTCAAAGGTGGCACACTCAGTGTTAGTGATAATAGTGTGGATGCGTGGCTAGAGGTATTTGGGGAGGTTGATACCGAACGTAAGCCAACTGATGAGGCATTCCAGAAAAGTGATCCAAGCAAGCAAGGACGCTATCGTAATGCTAATGGTAAGCGCGAACCCAATGTTCATAAACGTATGGCAACTTCCGATGAAATTTATTTGAATGAAGGCGAAGTAGATGCGTGGATGGATATTTTCGGTGTGGATGATGACGATTAATTTATATCACTAATGCAATTTATTATGCTTCAGAACCAGAATATAAGTGCGTCAAATTTGGTCATATATTTACAAAACTGTGGCTAGACAAGTTCAATCACTAATGATATTATTCCCATATTGCTCGGAGCGTAGCGAAGCCTGGTATCGCGCCTCATTTGGGTTGAGGAGATCGTGGGTTCGAATCCCGCCGCTCCGACAAAAAAGGGACTTTCTAAGTCCCTTTTGTCTAGGCGAGTATGGTGTAATGGTAGCACAAGACCCTTCCAAGGTCTTAGTGAGAGTTCGAATCTCTCTACTCGCTCATATGATGACGACACTCAGTCGTCATTTTTTGTTTAATGATGCCACTGTGGTTTGAGCAATGCCATCAATACTAAATCATGATACTGCTCATCTTCGTAATATTGGTCGCGCTGCACCCCTTCTCGGACAAAGCCTAATGATTCAAGTAAGGCAATCGAAGCTGTGTTATAGATACTGGCATCGGCTTCGATACGATGTAAACCCATTTCAGAAAATCCAAATTGTAGGATTGCGGTCACAGCCTCGCGCATAAATCCTTGTCGCCAATGAGCTTGGGCAAGGTCAAAGCCTATCGAAGCACGATGATCGCTGCGATTCCAATAATTGAAACCAACCATACCGATTACTGTATCATCGTTTTTGCGTGTTATGCCCCAGCGTAAAGCTGATTTTTTAGCATATTCATCTTGCATAGCGTTTATCAAATCAGATGCTTGTGATTTTGATGTATAGGCAGCACCGATATTATACTGTGTTACCTCGTAGTCTCCACGAATTGCAAAAATAGCATCAGTATCTTTTAGCTGCATCTCGCGTAATATGAGCCGATCTGTCTTTAAAATCGGAAATATGGTGAAGTCAAACATTTTTAATCCCTCGTTTCGTTATACGGTATGATTGTAATGACGCTCGCAAACTCATACAAACTATTATCGCAATCCTAATAGGGATTGTGATATAATCCACAATGTAGGTTTTTCAGGAGATACTGATGCAAAATACACTTAACACCCTTGATGGGATTATTGCTCGCTTATTATTTGTCACCCCTGCACAGACGGTATACGAAGAAAAAACAACCTCACAAGCTGAGAATGCGTTCAGTTTTGCGTTGATGTTTAGCGGTATCCGTTGTGTGTTGATGTATGCGATTCTACCATTTGTGTTACCGTTGGTTGGGGTTGCAGGTGATTTTAGTTTGTGGATTGATCTTGGCATTAATGCTATTGCAATTGGGGCAATCATTTACAGCCTACGACGCTTCTGGAAAATCAATTACAAGCGCAAATGGCAATATTTGCCGATTGCACTCATCGCATTGGTGTTATTACTGGCATTCGTCATCCTTGACATTGTGACACTTTTGTAGCAAACTATGAACCATAATGACCTATCATTATGGTATAAGGGTCTATAGCTCAATTGGTCAGAGCAGTCGACTCATAATCGATTGGTTCTAGGTTCAAGTCCTAGTAGACCCATACACATCTAAGACAGCTTTCAGGCTGTCTTTTTTGTTACACCCAACCATGATATTGCTTGATATAGTCGTAGGCTTCGTTGAGTTGCTTAATGCGTTCATTGGCTTCTTGGCGTGGTAAAGCACTTACATCGGGATGCACTTTGAGCGCCATCTGACGAAAAGCGGTTTTAATCTCTTGTTCGCTTGCATCTTTTTGGACACCAATCAATTGATAATATTTGGCTAATTGCGCGTCATTGCCATTGTAATGCGTGCGTCCATTGCGTTTGTCTTTCGGAACATCTTGGGTGTATTTGGTACGATAATGAAAGCGTTGATTGGCGCGTTCATCACCCATGCGCCGTTTATAATCAGGTGATGCAATATCGCCTAAATGCCAGCGTCCGCGTACATTGCCCTCGGTCACTTCACGACTGCGAACAGTGACTTTTTCAATTGAAAATTCAGGCAAATACCACACACGGTAAATCTCTTTACCATTGACGGGGCTAAAATGCGCTTGTGTGATCTTGATTTCATTATCATCAAGGTAATAGGTATAGATAAAATCGTGATTGAGCGATGATAAGGCTTCATACCAATCAAGCATTTTTGTTTGCTGGTCATCCGATGGCAATAATGCGCGATCAACGAGAAAAATTGTGCCAATACTGCCTCGGCTATTATCACGCAAGATATTTTTTATATCGCGGATTTTAGGCGCTTTCTTGACAAGGTACACATACAAACGCGCACCCATCCACGTTGAAACAACAATATCAGCTTGATGTGTTTTATAGATTACAGAAGGATCTGCTTCGGTTGTGGCACGGCTAACATCGGGAACCATCGCAAAGGTTGCACGTATCCAGCGAGCAATGGCATCTGTCATAGAGTTATACTTTCAAGAAAATGAGCATCTAACACTTATTAGGATACAGCAAATTATGCCACTTGTAAGGACTAATTATCAATCGCTCATCCCTGCTTGATTATCATAATTACGCCTCAGCATTCCTCTTGCTTGGATTAAGCCCAACCGTTCATAAAATGGGATGACATCATCATCACACATCAGATCAATACTATACAGATGTTGCAGACTTTGGAGCATTCGGCGCATCAGTTCCGTGCCGATTCCTTGTCCTTGATAATGAGGGCGTACTTCTAAATTGGGGATAAATGCAGCGAGTACCCCATCGCTAATCGCACTGACAAAGCCAACAACCATTTTATCATCTAAGGCAAGCCAAATCTGATAACTCCCTTGGAGCAATCGTAAATGTGTTTCAGCAGATGGTTGGCTCGACCATCCTACAAAGAAACCACCTTGCAGCATATCGGCTGAAATACCATCTAAAGCGTCTGTATAATGAATCATGGATTTTCCTTAAAACATTTTAAATAAAAAATCCCATCTTTTAGACGGGATTCATGTTTATAGTCTTATCAATTTAAGATGAAGGGTCAATGCCTGCTGCTTCAAGTTCACGCAAGATGATTGCTTCAAAATAGCTAAATGGGCGTGCGCCACTATGGGCTTGTCCATTAATATAAAACGAAGGTGTACCTGTCACGCCAACAGCAATCCCTGCGTCGAAATCGGCATTCACTTCTGCGAGGTAATCTTGCTGTGTTAAGCAATCATCGAATGATACTGTGTCTAAGCCTAAATCAGATGCTAGCTGCATCAGATAAACTTGACCTGACTGGGCAAGTGTATTTTGATTGAGGAATAATAATTCATGATACTCCCAGAACATATCTTGCTCAAGCGCACAATTCGCTGCTAGAGATGCAGGGAATGAAACATTCGGGTTGATAGATGGGAAATCACGATAGACATAACGGATATATTCGCCATATGTATCCAATAAAGGTTGGAGTGTTTCTTCAAAATGACGACCACAATATGGACACGCATAGGCACTAAATTCAACAATTACAATTGGCGCATCTTCTGCCCCTAAGAAGGGATCATCATCGACTAGAATCTCCATATCCGCAGGGGCTTGCATGATACCTGCATCAATGAGGACGCTTTCAACAGCAGCTTCAATGGCTTCACTATCAACGCTTGAGCCAAAAGAAACAGCACCAATGAGCATACCAACAGCAAAAAATACCGCTGCAATTACAATATAATTAAGGGTGGTGCGTTGGATGATAATGGGGTCATCTTCGACTTTTGTAGCTTGTACCACAGGCATCGGCGCGGATACAGGAGACTGCATTGGCAGATCGTCGAGATTGCTACTTATTGTATTATTCGATTGTTCAGGTTGTTCAGCCACTTGTATTATCCTTGAGATACGACACAAATTTGTGATACAGTTTTGAGTATAGATACGATATTTGTTTCTAGTAATCCCTAAATATCTTACACCAGCATAAATTCTAGCACATAATATACAACATATCTGGTAGAAATCGCTTATACTGTCAGATAAGATAATGTTATAACAATAACTAATGATGTGGAGAAAGGTTTGTGGAGGACATGATTTGAGTAATCAGCTAAGTGGTCTTGTTATTAAAAACCAGAGTGGTTTCTACTGGGTAGAAACGACAGATGGTACGGTGTATATCTGCCGCTTACGCGGACGCTTAAAAGAAGATGCACAAGCATCAAATATTGCAGCAATTGGAGATAGCGTGGTCATCACGCCTCATCAAAACGAAGATGGTATTGATGAACTCAGAGGTATTATCGAAGATGTTCATGATAGACACACCGTCATATCGCGTGCTGTTCGGACAACGGGCAAGCGCGGTGCAGGACAAGCTGAACGCGAGCATGTACTGATTGCAAATCCTGACCAAGCCCTTTTTGTATTTTCCGCAGCACAACCGACACCCAATTGGAAATTATTAGATCGGTTGCTTGTGACTGCCGAGAGCAACTATCTTGATAATATTATCATTGTTATCAATAAGGTTGATGCTGCCGAGCCTCATCAACTCGATAATTTATTAAAGCCTTATCGCACAATGGGTTACGAGATTATGTTCACCAGCGCTTTAACGGGTGTGGGTATTGAGGCTCTCAAAGCAAAACTCACTGACAAAATATCGGTGTTAACAGGTCCTTCAGGGGTTGGTAAAACGAGTTTGCTCAATGAAATCCAACCTGATTTAGGTCGCGTAACAAATTCCATCAGTGAATATAGCCAAGAAGGGATGCACACCACACGCGATAGCGCTTTAATTAAACTTGATTTTGGTGGCTATTTAGCAGATACACCCGGTATTCGGCAGATGAATGTGTGGGATGTCGAACCTGATGAACTAGATGCCTACTTTCTTGACATCAGCGCGTATGTCACCCAATGCAAATTTCGTAATTGTTCGCATGAACAAGAACCGGGGTGTGCGGTACGTGCAGCAATTGCAACAGGTGATATAAGTCAACGACGTTATGAAAATTATATTGAATTGCGTGATGAGCTTAAAGATACATATATCATCTACTAAATCATGTGAGTCATAAGAGGCTCATAATAAGCCTCTTTTTTGATTCATCGGATTTGCTAAGATCACACGTATATAACGTAGCTTAAATCATTGAATCATGGCAAAATAGATCGTAATCAAAGCAATCAGGAGGTTGACGTGTCGTCATTAGTAGGACGCACTCTCGGACAATATGAAGTTATAGACGTGTTGGGTAGAGGTGGCATGGCGACAGTCTATCTCGGACGGCAAGCATCCATTAATCGTAATGTTGCGATTAAAGTGTTGCCACCGCATCCCGCACTTGATGAAGCATTCAAGCAGCGCTTCCAATTAGAAGCAACAACCATTGGTAATCTACAAAATCCAAATATCTTACCTTTATATGATTATGGCACATTTGATGATGTCGTTTATTTGGTCATGCAGCATGTCGATGGTGGCACACTCGAAGATATTATTGAAATTGCGCCAATTAGCATCACAGACGTTGAAAAATTAATTCGACCGATTGCGAGTGGGCTGGATTATGCGCATAACAGAGGGATCATCCATCGTGATATTAAGCCAAGCAATATCCTCATGCAAGATGGGCATCCGCTCCTTGCTGATTTTGGTATGGTCAAGATGGCAACAGGCAATAGTAATCTGACAGGCACATCAATTGTTGGTACACCGAGTTATATGGCTCCTGAGCAAGGGCAAGGCTTAGAAATTGACCATCGTGTTGATATTTATGCCTTAGCAGCAATGGCATATGAATTACTCACAGGTAAACAACCATTTAGTGGCACAACACCGATGCAAATGATTTTGGCACATATCAATAACCCAGTGCCTGATGTACGCGAGGTGCGCTCTGACCTTAGTGAAGAGATTGCAAGGGTCATTAAACAAGGTTTAGCTAAAAATCCTGATGAACGCTATCAAAGTGCTGGAGATTTCGCAGAAGCCTTATCACGCGCTATCCATCGTAATGATGAATCATTGTATATGGTTAAGAAGAATTTTCCTGTTGGCACATCGAATCAAGCAATCAACCAACCCGCATCAACATCACAAACAATTGCGTTCGATCAAAATTCGCTGACGCAAGCCAATAGTACCGACCCTAATTTAACAAGCAATCAACAACCTTCGCAAATTATTGTGCGGGATAGCGTGAATCCAATTATCCTGATGGGTGGTTTTGGTTTAATCGCACTGGTGATTGTTATTGTTGCGGTCTTGCTCATCAATAATGATAATAACGGCGGTGTTGTTAATAATGCACCAACAGACAATCCAGAGATTGTTATTGCAGCTACAGATGCGCCAACCGATGTTCCAGCACTTGTTCCAACTGTGCAGGGTACATTTGGGGAAGTGCGCTTTAGTACAGAAAATACATTTGGGGATCGCGTTGAAGTTCGTTTGCAAGGGATTGCACCACCACAAGGTGATGCAGATTACGTTGCTTGGTTAACAAATACAGCTACTGATGAAACCATCAATATTGGACGGGTATTAGTGGATGCGTTTGGTGAAGGAACAATCACCTTCACTGATAATGAAGGACGCTTACTACCTGCAAATTTCAATAGTGTCATTATCACATCCGAAGATGATGATGATACCGAAGTACCTGTAGGCGATATCGTTTATCGAGGTACATTGCCGATTGCTGTTAGCGATGGTTTGATGGCTATCTTTGTTGCATCAGAAGATGGGCTCAATGGTGGTAGTTTGCTGGATGGCGCAATGACCGAATCAGGATTTGCATCTCAACATGCAGGTTTAGCAGCAGGCTCAAGCAATATCGGCGGTTTACGCTCCCATGCCGAACATACGATTAATATTTTACGCGGTGAGCGCGAAGATTATGATGGCAGTGGCTCAGGAACAAATCCGGGGCGCGGTATCGGTGTGTTCTTCTTCATTGATGCGGTTGATACTGCATTAGAAGCAGCCACCCTTGCTGATGGTGCGAGTGTCGATTTGCAGCGCAATGCTGAATTTATCCGTGTTTGTACACAAAATGTGCGTGATTGGGCAGAGGAAATTGTGCAATTAGAAATTACGATGATTGCAGGGGAGTCTTTAGAAGCTGTTCTTGATGAGACCGCCCAATCGACAACACTTGCAGATCAATTACGCTCAGGTGTTGATTTAAATGAAAATGGTCTCACAGAAGCCTTCGAGGGCGAATGTGGATTAGATCAAATTCCTGATTTTGGCTTACAATTTGCACGGATTGATATTTTAGAAGCAACACCATAAGCAACACTCATACGATATAAAAAATGGGCATCATGGCGATGCCCATTTTTGTTTATGCGTCTTCGGTAGTCACTTCGGCGATGTCTTCGCTGTCCGCCTCATCGGCTTCGAGATTAGGTTGCCATACTTTATCAGTTAGATCAATAAATAGCACACCATCTAAATGGTCAATTTCATGTTGAAAGACTCGCGCTAACCAGTCTTTCGCCTTAATCCGAAAATCTTTACCATGACGATCTTGCCCAGTTACAACAACCATCTCATAGCGATCAACTTCACCCAGTAAGCCCGGCATAGATAAGCAACCTTCAACGCCTTCGACCATTTCACGGCTTTGTTTGATAATTTTCGGATTGGCTACAACAAACAATTGACCGGCTAACTCGCCATATTCTTCACGGTCTTCTTCGCTGGTATCAGGCAAGCGCACAACAATCAGACGCAAACTCTGGGCGATTTGGGGGGCAGCCAAACCAACACCATTGGCGCTATCCATCGTTTCAATCATATCATCAACAAGTTGCTGAAATTTAGCATCATTGAAACTAGAATCAGGTACACGGAATGCTTTTTTACGGAGTATCGGGTTATCAGGTTGGATAATTTCGAGAATTGGCATAATCGCTCTCGCTCATAATTTTACTGTCATATCTCTTTATAATAATGCAAAAACGCCCACTCTGGCTAGAGATAGGCGTTATGATCGCATTAGAATGTTTTTGGTTATTAAACCGATGCTTGATTCGCATCATAGGTATCAAGACGTTCCATGGCTTTTAGAAAATTAATCGCTGTTTCACGATCTCGGAACATTTTAACCTTGTCTCCAGACAATAGTTTTGTCATGTAAGACGAGCTAGATTCTGGTTTGATGATGGCAAACCATTGTGTATTGGCGTGATTAATAACTTGTATCAAGGATGGCAGTGATAGCATTCCATTTGGAACATTGACTTGGCTAAAATCAAGCAGAAGATAAACTTTCTGTGCTTGTGCTGCCCCTAAATATTCCAACATAATCAGGTTCAGATCACTGATGCTTGTGTGTGTATTGAATGTTGTCCCAAGGATATGAGAGTCATCAACCCATTCAGTGCGAAATGTCATGTCTAGCTTTACCTTTTGAAATCTGGCTTAATATCTTTAGTATAATCTGATAAGTGTGTATATCAACCTAACAATATCTTAATTGTTGTCACGCTTCGTAAAGCGTGGCGGTAAGGGTGGCGGTTTTGGACGTTCGTCCACTTGCCCCTGCTGCGGTGGTATCGGATTCACAGGGGGATACTGTCCCTGCTGCGGTGGCATCGGGTTCGCAGGTGGATATTGTCCCTGCTGCGGTGGCATCGGATTCACAGGTGGATATTGTCCTTGCTGCGGTGGCATCGGGTTCGCAGGGGGATATTGTCCCTGCTGCGGTGGGATTGCATTCACAGGGGGATATTGTCCCTGC
>JBAUIA010000492.1:0-6315 GCA_049680565.1 Phototrophicaceae bacterium | reverse complement strand
CAAATGCGATAATAAAAAGTTGCGGGAGTAATGGCAGTATTTTAGTTTGTCGTAATGTATACGCAGGGATAGGTCGCCCCCACCAAATGAGTTCTTCACCTTCAAATAATTGGTCATCAACAAGTTGAGGTGTTTTACGTTTTTGTAACATCCGGTTGATCCTCTATTTAATCTTGAACCTTCAGTATACGCTTAATTTTTGATTATGATAATCAGATCGTTTAATATGCTATTAGATATGTAATACTTATGGCATAGCACCCGTCTAATTATGAATGGTTATTTGGAAACATAGAAAGAAATGATGTCTGATGACAGATAAAGAATTGGTGATGTATTCACGGACTTATGGTTGTCCCTATATATCCACAGCCAAGCGCGTCTTAAAAGAATATGATGTACCGTATCGTGAAATTATGATTGATAAAGATCCCATTGCAAAGCAGCGTGTGCTAGATTGGACAGGTTTCTTGAGTGTGCCAACGATGATTATGGCAAATCAAGGTGAAGATTTACCGTATACCGATGTGATACCGCTTGCGGCAGGTACATCACCGCGTGGGGTTGATCGCGGCGTAATGCTCACGGAAGCCACTGCCGAGCAAGTCGAAACATGGTTACGCAAACAAGGCTTGATTACGGATTAGGATTATTTTGTAAAGGAATTTCTCTGTGCCCTTGTGCATCACCTTGTCTTGCTCATAGAAAATTAACGACCCTCATCATCGCCTCGACGACGTTTGAGCAAGTTACCAACTGTGCCAAGCGAATCAGTTTTTGTAGGTGCTGGTGTTGTATCAGTTGAGCGCGTGATTTGTGGTGCAGTCGATACTGGTGTTGCCGATTCATCATCAGCATCACGGGTACGGCTACGACGTAAGGCTGAAATGGTCGATTCTTCGCGTGTCCCCATGCCTGTTTTCTCACGAGCGCGATTCCGAGCAGCCATCAATGAGGAAATTCGTTCTTCAGGATTATCATCAGGATTACTCCCACTCATCCATGCACGGAATCGTCCCCAATCACGGCGTGTAATGATGATGCGTCGTATCGCAATATCGAAAGGTAACAGAATCATCGCTGCAATAATCATCCATTGCCAAATTGGTGATGTAGCTGTGCGTGGAGCTTGCGTCGTGACGAATGTTTCTGTTGGATTATCGGCGAGATCACTACCGCCTGTAATCGTAGCAAGATCATTGAGTAAGGCTTCATTCGGTGTTGTGATGGCATATTCAGGCGAGTAACTCATCACCCAGCCTGTGACCTCATTAAAACGGGCATCTTCGCCATCAATAGTCCCCCCACCATTAATTGCCAGATAATATGATCCTTCGGTATCGGGTTCAAAATTAGCAGTATATTGACCGGGGGCAGTTTGTTGCAAGCGTACACTTTCTGCACGATTATCAGGCTTGATGATTGAGGCTTGCAAACTCAAATTATTGAGGAAATTTCCCGATTCAGACCGTGCATCGACCACAATATTGGCAATCCCATCAACCATCGTGACGCGCGTTTCGATATTGCTCCCTGCATTCTCGGTAATACTATAATTGACAACTTGACCCCAAAAACGAGAAAACTCGCTCCAGCCAACCCAATTCGATGCCCAACGCCCCGTCGCATCACTGGTAAAGGCAACAGTGCGCCCTAGCCCATATTGCCATGTTGCCAAAATAGGATCACCGAAAGGTTCAGGACTCCGTAAGACAACCTGCGCCGTAACCCGTTCGCTGGTTGCGACATAACCTTGTAGTGTAGGGACAGCACCGATACCATCCATCATCGGATTATTGCTGACGCGCGTTAATGGAATCGTACCTTCTTCGATATAAGACCGTGTTGCTAATACTGTTTCTTGGGCGAGGATATTCGGAATTTGGTTGATATTGGCAACTTCATGGAAATTGCCCTGCGCTGCATTTGCCATCTGACGCAAAAAGTTAGGGCTATTTTGCCCAATTGCAATCACAGATAGTGTAATGCCGCGTTCACTATTGAGGGTTTGTGCTTTTGCAACCAAATTCGCAGGCGATGAGCCACCATCGGTAATTAAGATCAAATGCTGAATATCGGTGGTTTCTTCAACAATGTAACGTTCAGCCGTTTCTAAACCAGCCAGAATATCCGTGCCACCGCCAGCGCCTAAGCGATTGACTTGTTCTTGCAACGCCACGCCATCCAGCACATCTTGGAATGGTGCGACAATTGCCCCTTCTGCTTCAAACGTGAAAACCCCTGCGCGATCTGTGGGTTGTAAGAAGCTAATCGACAAATTGACTGAGCGTTGGGCAACATCCAAATTGCTGAATAAGCCATCACTCGATATACCCATACTACCCGAACTATCTACCAGATAAGCAATTGTCAAACGGGGGAGGCGCTCTTGGTCACGAATTTGGGTTTCAACTGGTAGCGTTTCTTCTAATGCCGTCCGATAATAACCGCCCGGTCCATACGATTCAGGTCCTCCCACAAAAACCATACCGCCGCCGAGATCACGCACATAACTTTGAATGCGCTCCATCTGTAATTCAGATAAGGCACTCGCAGGAACATTCGCAATGATAATACTTTCATAGATAGCTAATGCACCTGTATCGGAGGGTAAATTCGCAGGGTCAATCACATCCACAATCAAACCTGCGCCTTCTAATGCAGGCAGTAAATTGACGATTTCATTAGCATCCGTGCTGATAAGTAGCACACGCGGTTGACCGACGACTTGGCTAAATGTGCCGAGTGTATTATTTTGCGTGAAAGTATCGTTTTCACCATCGACAATCACTTGTGCCGAAAAGTTTAAAAAGCCTGTTGTATCGCTGACCTGCTGTAATGTGTAATTGTTGAGTCCTGCCGATAATACAACATTTTCATCATCAATCAGTTGATTCCCTGAATAAATCAATAAGGTTGCATTGGTCGGCACATCAGCTTGTAGTGAAATATTAATATCAAATGTTTGCCCCTCATTGACACGCGCAGGTGATGTAAATTCAGCAATCCGCACATCGGCTGTTGCTTCTCGTGCAAACAGAACATAACTAATTTCTACACCTGATGCTTCCGCGAGACGTGCTTTGGCTTCGGCATTACCAATTGTTTGAATCCCATCACTAAGGACGACAATCCGCCGACGGGCATCCGCAGGGAATAGTGAAATGGCTGTCTGTATCGCTTCTTCAATATCGGTATTATTGCCCAGTACCGTCGATTGGATTGGTGGTACATCACTCACATTGATAAAAGGTGTATCAATCGTCGCATTTGCCCCAAATACAATAATCGCCCATTCATCATCAATGGGTTTATCAACCACTGCGGATTCAATATAAGCTATCTGCTCTTCTTGCAATGTCGTGCCAATACTATCGGACGCATCCACCAAAAAAATGACCGCCAGACGATCCACCTGCCGTACAATCTGAATCCCTGCCAGCGCCAACAAAATCAAGATGACGAGGGCAGTCCGTATCACTAGGCTAATCGTATCGCGTCGCCGACGGAAAGCCATGCGCGGATAGCCGATATACCAAACAATCGGTAAAAATATGAATAATAGAAGTAACGTGTTCGGTGCGGCAAATGACATAAGTTGGTCTCAGTTCGCTGCTGTTACAGATAATCTATAGGTGCTTTTGTAAGGATGATATATTATATGCCACCCATCGGGTTCGTTGTAGCACATCCTTACAATATCAGTCATACTTTGATAATTTCTAATTCCGTGCGGTTGTCCGTCGTAAATCGGTCTCAAGATCATCAGGGACACGTAAACGTTTGAAATACAGATGCCACTCATAGAGTAGTATCAAGAGGGCAATGAGTAATACAGGTTGCCACCATTCACGGAAGCCCAGTTGTTCTTCGGCATCTTCTGCCAAGCGCCCACCCCCAAGATTAATTTGCGAATCAGGGATAGGGGCAATGTTGCTCTCATTTGTACCAAATAAATTAACTGCAAATTGACTATCTGTCGTACTTGCATCTGTCGTGATACGAATCGTATAAAATCCTGATTGCTGCGTTTCTGAAAAAGACAGCGTATCACTGGTAATCGCAATATTGCGTGTTGTGCCATCAGGCAAGAGGATAGCAACCGAGGTTGCATCCAATGGCGGATTAAGACGGATGACATCGCCCACATTGACGCTGATACCACCACTGATAACATTGGCAGGTGTTGCCCATTCAATCATATTGGACATGAAAATGGGGAACGCAATCTGTAAAGGAAAATCACTATCTAGCAAATTAAAATTAATCAACGCAATTTGCCGTCCACGATTTTCACCAGCAATAATTAGATCACCGCCGTTGCTGCTAACAATCGGCACTGCCCAACGCTCAGTATCACGCACTGGACGAAATGCCCGAATATTGATGCTTTCAACAGCTAAAAATGCGGCTAGTGGGTGGCTGGTTGATGCCAATGACACATTGCTTGTTTGTGTGCTTTCATTACCGACTGTAAAAATATCACTACTACGTGGTGGATTCAGTATTAGCATATCAGCATCAGGTAAGGTTGCTGGTAAATACCCATTGAAAATATACAGATCATAGGGTGTTGATGGCAAAATGTCGTTGTTGACATCACCCGTGAAAACTTGCACATTTGGCAAGCTCCGCAACACTTCCTCTAAGAAAATATTACGCTGATTGCTGAGTAATAAGATGCGCCGTGTCGAATTTTCGCGCGCCACGCTATAAGCAGTATTATCAGATTCCAGATAATCGATCACAGTATCATCTAGCACCAATTCAGCCTGAATTGTGGTAAAAGGTTGGTTAATTTCAAAGAATAATGATTGTGAACTCGCTGCTGAAATCGTTAAGGAAACAGAATCCCATAATTCACCATCAAGGCGAAGCAGTAGCGATACCTCATTGGCAATATCATCATAATTTTGAATTTGAGCGAATAATTGGGGTGATTGCCCGGGTAAGGTACGGGTCGCTAGTGCTGTAATCGCCAAATTAGAAGCTGATTCTCCAATCGGCACAATAATCGGCGCAGGGATATTTTCAGGGAGTTGTCCTGCACGCTCAATCCCACCATCACTGATAATGATAATGCTGAAATTATCAGCCCCTTGTGCGCCTGCTGCTGCTAAGGTCAACGCGGTTGACCAATCACCACGCCCTTGACCGGGTTCTGCATCAAAAATTGCAGCGCGTGCATCCAGTAAATTATTGGTATAGGGGATCAGTGGTTCGGCACTTTCCGCAACACGGATAATCGCAATTTCATCATCAATACTGAGGTCATTCAATAATAAATTGGCTTGGCGTTGAGCTTCTTCAAAGCGTGTATCGCCGTTGATGTCTGTTGCGTTCATACTTGCGGAGGCATCTAATAAGATGACTGTCTTGCTGGCGGTAATCGTTGGCACAACTTGTGCAGGACGCATCAAGGCAAAGACTAGCAGTGCTAGAATAAGCAATTGTAGTATTAATAAAATATTGCGCCGTAAGCGTTGCCAAGGGGTATTGGCTTCTCGATCACGTAAGATTTGTTGCCATAAAAAATTACTACTCACAACCGTTTCGCGTCGTCGTAAGCGTAAGATATAGAGCAAAATAATTGGAATGGCAATCAATGCGCCAAGTGCTGCTAAAGGTGATAAAAAGGACATAGAAAATCCTGTAATGACAGGTTAATTTTTAGGGTATCTTACCCCATCATACCGTGAATGTGCGTCTGATGGGAATATCGAGCATCTATCTATGCAGCAGTTTAACCAAGGATTATGAAGTTTTCATTATATGGCAATGGAGATTGTTGCTAGTTTTGAACAGAACAAATTTGTGATAGAGCCATAATACTTGGTATGATGGCTCTAAAGATAGCTTATTTGACTTGGATTAACTCAACTTTGAAGATGAGTGTGCTATAACCCGGAATAGGACCTGTGCCATGTTCACCATAGGCAAGGGTATAAGGAATATAGAAATTATAGGTTGCGCCTTCTTTCATCAATTGCACGCCTTCTGTCCAACCTGCAATCACACGATTTAACGGGAACTCGATGCTTTGCCCGCGTGCGTAACTGCTATCAAAAACACGCCCATCAATGAATGTACCTTCGTAATTAACCTCGACTGTATCAGTGGCTGATGGTGATGCGCCTGTTCCTTCAGTGAGGATTTCATATTGCAAACCTGATGCGGTAGCTTGGATGCCGTCACGTTTGAGATTCTCTTGTAAAAATTGTACGCCGTCTTCTTTTGCGCCCATGCGCTTTCCTTTCGTTCAATTAGATAATACCTATTATACGTCATTCCGTTGGCAAATATAGATCATGTCAA
>JBAUIA010000491.1:0-1870 GCA_049680565.1 Phototrophicaceae bacterium | reverse complement strand
TGGTGTCCAATTGCCAACTGAAATCGGCGATGTCACAGGCTTACCAAAATTAATCAATGCGTTACGCAGTGCTGGCTATGATGATGAGGCATTACATAAATTAGCCTATCAAAATTGGATACGCATCCTACGCCAAACGTGGCGGTAAACTAGAGATATATTTGAAATTGACCCCAAATATCAACCTACTCCCCCAATAATTGGGGGACTTCCGTCAATATCAAACACCTTATACTATTAATAGCGTTCATAACGTATCAATATAAATAGTGTAAGGCTTATTAAAAGATGACAAAAATATCCTATCAGATTAAAGGTATTATCCTTGTTATACTTTTAACCTTGCCCTTATATAATACATTTGCACAAGATAACACCATTCCAGATTGTGGTATTACTACGGACATATCACTCTTTGAGAGTAATTCTTATCAAGAAGATATTCTCGCAATCGCTTGTGATATAGATCAATTTTGGTCAGATTTTTGGCGCACGGACATAAATAATAGTTATGAGTCACCAAATTATTTAATAGAAACACGACTGCGGGGTAATGAACGAGAATTTGCGGAAGAATTACAATATCCTCCCTGTGGTGAAGGATATTATGCAGGGCGCTATTGCCCATATGATAAAGGCATCTTACTTGATCCACCATTTGCTTACCATATTCCACAACAATACTTATCCATTATCGACATCTTAGCGCATGAATGGGCGCATCATGTGCAATATGAGGTATTATTCGGACAACGCAATAAAGATGACGTTTTTGAAGAACTTGAAGCAGAATGTTTAAAAGGTGCATATTACCGATATGCCATTGATAATCCCAATTTAACAACAGTTGATATTACAGCCTCAGACTTAATAAATCACATGCTACTGTATCAAACTGACTATAGTATGCTCACTAATGATACACTCCATACTAATCATGCTTGGTTTAATATTTCTTATGGTAAACGCTTACAGGTGATTATGTTTGGCTATGAAAATGGGGTTTATGCCTGTAATGCGATCCAAAGTTTTAACGATTTTCAGTATAAAGAGCATATTTTTGCTGAGGCTGACGCAAGTTATTCCTTAACAGATTCTTACGGTTTCGATTATCCATCACATTGGGGCGTTGAGCCACGGACTACAAATAGCATCAATCTTTCTTCTAGAATGATAGGACAAGAGGCAATTCAGTATAGTGATATACAGATTATTGTCGTGTGGGGCGATTCATCCACAATTCTGGCAGAACATAATATCAATAATGTAAACTCACCAATAAATATTAGAGGTATTGGCAGTACCTATCGAGATACGCTTGATTTAACTACCAGCGAGCGTATTGTTTTAGTTCCAACATCGCGTTTTAATGACCGAGATTACTATCGTTTATCTTATCAGCAATCTGGATTAGATTATGCATTTGCTGTTAGTGAACTAGGATGTAGCAGATACGTTTCAGTATTAGCACTTGGGTCTTCGGGAAATATGGATTCCTATCAAATTATGATTCATAGCATCATCCAATCAGCACAGCAATACTATTATGACACAATAAGAGGATTATGTGCGCAGCATCCTACGAATCTTACAGATTTAATGTCAGAATTTGTATCTGATGCTCCACAAGAAAGACTCAGATATACACAAACACTGCAATTCCGTGTGATTGTGATTGTGTTGGCATTACTCATATTCAAAATAGTTAACAAAGAAATCACACGAAACAACACTTAATCTTGCGTCAGCGTAACAATATCTGTACCTGACTCAGTATTCAATAAGATCAATCCATCAGCTTGCCATTGATACACTTGAATCGTCACTTGCAAGCCTTCGAGTGGCATCGCTAAATCATGTGGATCATAGA
>JBAUIA010000490.1:0-33188 GCA_049680565.1 Phototrophicaceae bacterium | reverse complement strand
GGTTTCGATTGCACGCAAATATGATCGGCGCGTGTCATTGCCATCAGATCATCAATGGTTACATCTGATTTGTCCAAATAATCTTGTGCGAGTTCAAAGCGTTTGACCGAACTGGCTAAGGATGCTGCTTGGCGGTCACGTTCGACGGCTTTATTTTGTGGGAACAAGCAATGATTGGTATGCACGAGCGCATCATCGGCTAAAGGCGTAAACACACGGCTAGTAGACATCGCTTCGATATTATAGCCATCCCCATTTTTATCCATAATCATAAAATTATGCGCCCCTGCGAGCGTCACATCACTGAGGCAATTGACAGCATCTTCAAGATTATCTTGCATGAGGATTTTCCGCACAACGAAATTCCATGTCACACCAACTTGACCATCACCCCCCATAAGGTTGTTAATGCCAACAGTGATGCCATGTTCATTCATGCCGATCATACCGATGCAACCCGTAATGGTGAAAGCTAAGAAATTAGGCGCATTATCAGGTTTACCATGTAAGAGGATAACGTGTGGTGTGGCGGTGGCGTGCATATCCCATGTCTGACCAAATAAGCCATGACCATCGGCAGATTGTCCTTTACCGACTAAAAAGGCGGTGCAATCATCAGCGACTTGTTGTGGTTGTTTGGCAGGATGTGTCTCCCCTGCTGCATAGACGACATCAATGAAATCGGTGAAACCATTATTGATAATCAATGCACCGAGTGATAAGCCTGTGACTTCTGCCATACCGCGTAATTCGTCCATCAGTTCAGGCGAATAGGCTTCATGTTCGGCAACGCAGGCATCCGCTAATGCCATGACTTTTTCGCGTGATAAATTACGCCCTGTCCAGACTTCGCCCATACTCAGTTGAATGCGATCTTCGGTAAATTCATGAATCGCGTCGCTATAGGCTTGCGCGTGTTGTACGCCCATCTCATAAAATGACCCCGATACCGCTAAGACTCGTAATTTATCCATTGTCATGTCTCATTTCTATCTGATTAAACGGTTAGACCTCTATTGTACTCTAGCTTGTGGCGCAAATGTATGTCCTAAAATAATGATATTCACTCAGCAAAAAAGCATCTGATGTGCGTAAATAAAAACGGCACACTTTGATAGACAGTGTGCCGTTGCTGTGAGTTAATTACGAAGAAGGTTCTGCAGTTTTTGTGATTGGGGCATCTGCTAGTTCACGATGGGCGTAGTACCAATCAACGACCTCTTGTAAACCTTCACGGAAATGAACATCGGCTTCAAAGCCAAAGGTGTCACGCGCTTTGGAAACATCCACATTACGGCGTGGTTGCCCATTTGGTTTACTGGTATCCCAGATGATGCCACCATCAAAACCTGTTAATTCCGCAATGAGGGTTGCGAGGTCTTTGATGCTGATTTCGTAGCCACTCCCAAGGTTAACAGGGTCGCCATCATTATAATTAGCTGCTGCAAGTGCAATCCCACGCGCTGCATCTTTGACAAATAAAAATTCGCGTGTTGGCGAGCCATCACCAAATAATGTCACCGATTCGCCTTTTTCTTTGGCTTCGGTCATTTTACGAATTAAGGCAGGGATCACATGCGATGTTTCGAGGTCGAAATTATCCCAAGGACCATATAGATTGGTCGGCAAAATGTGAATTGCATTGTAGTTAAATTCTTGACGATAGGCTTGCCCTTGTACCAGTAAGGCTTTTTTAGCGATGCCATAGGGTGCATTGGTTTCTTCGGGATAGCCATTCCAGAGATCATCTTCACTGAAAGGAACAGGTGTGAATTTCGGATATTCGCAGATTGTGCCGATACCCACAAATTTTTCAACCCCTGCTTGACGTGCATATTCTAATAAGAGTGTTCCCATCATCACATTATCGTAGAAGAAAATCCCCGGATGAATACGGTTGGCAGCGATACCTCCGACTGTTGCAGCCAAATGAATGACCATAGTTGTATTCGGATGATCCTCAAATAAGCGTACAACGGCTGATTTTTCGCGTAGGTCGTATGCTTTACTACGGGGTACAACGATATTTTTCGCGCCGAGGTCTTGTAAATGTGATACCAGATGCCGACCCAAGAAGCCTGCCCCACCTGTCACAATGATGTTCTGTTTTGACCAGTCAAACTGACTCATCACGTTTGTCCTTGATTACCTTGTTTTGATTGATCGTCCATTGTAAAGCCAATGCCCTATTTGTAAAGGTTACTATGATTGGCGTAGGCTGGATGTGCTTATAGTATATTTGATGAAATAATATAGCCTAAATATATTTCGCACGAATAAAACGTTATAATATATCTTGTAGAATTATCATTAACAGTAAAAAGAAGATGATTATGCCGATGCTACAGTTTAATATGACACCGATAATCATTCTATATTTTATATCAGCACTTATAACTATCTATTTGGCATATCGCACATGGCAACTTCGTCCTGCGAGAGGTGCATTGTACTGGTCAGCAACCTTATGCTTTGTGACAATCTTCATTTTGGCATCTGGTATTGAAGTTATTCTAGCTCATCCAGCGTCAAAGTGGATCATGATCCGATTTATATACTTAGGATTAATAGGATTTCTCATTTGTTATACCTTATTTAGCCTCACTTATAGTAACCGCGTACATTGGATTCAACCCTATCGTGTTGGTCTATTTTTAATTATTCCGATTACCACCTTTTTTCTGATCCTATTTGTCGATCAGCATCAATTAATTTATGCCAATTATCAATTTGTTGAAGCCTATAATTTGGTCTTATTTCAAGTTGTAGCATATGGGACTTTTTTTTATATCTGGGCAATTTTTGCTTATATAACCTTATTTGTATGTGCGTATTTATTGATTAACACGGTATGGCAGTCTCCTGATGTCTTTAAGGGGCAAGCTGCTATGGTTATCTTGAGCGTATTTTTTGCAACAGGCTCAGGAACGCTATATATGATTGGAATCAATCCGCTTGATCCGCTTGATCCGTCTCCGTTTGCATTGACGATCTCGGGAATTTTGATGTTTTTTAGTATGCAACGCTATAAATTTATGCAAGTTTCACCGATTGCCAATGATTTAATTTTTGATAACGTTATTACTGCAATTTTCATTGTTGATCCCAATGAGAAAATTGTAAATATGAATCAGAAAGCTGAGCAAATGGCTCAACAAACCCGTAATCAGATGATTGGAGAAAATATGAATAGTATGTTCCTAGCACATTCGGGCAATAACTTTCATCAATCATTTTCATCAAGTTATGATACAGAAATTATATTAGATGAACGGCATTATGAAGTAAAAGTGACCCCCATGCAATCTAATCGCAATGATTACGTCGGGTCAATTTTGATGTTTTATGATATGAGTGACCGCTTGGAAATGGAGCGCCAGTCATTAGAATTAGCCCTCGAACGTGATCGTATTGATTTCTTTAAGCAATTCATCAATGATGCATCGCATGATTTTAAAACGCCCCTATCGATATTAAAAACATCTACTTATTTATTACGCCGTCAGCTAAAAGATGTCGCATCTGAACGGATTGATACAATCGAAACACAAACGGAGCGCCTGATTCGCTTAGTTGATGATATGTTACTGATGGTAAGACTTGAAGATAGTGATGTTATTAAAGAATCAATCTCGATTAATGATCTACTGACGACTGTTATCACCATGCAACAACCTACTACTGTTATTCCAATCCAGTTTACACCTTTAGTCAATGATATATCACTCAATATTGAGCGTTCTAACATGAGACGTGCATTCGCCAATATAATTGAGAATGCTATTCAATATTCACAGCCATCTGATGAAATTATGATAGAAATCAATATTGAAATAGAAGATATTCATATTCATATTCGGGATACTGGGCAAGGTATACCAGTAGACGCGTTACCTCTTATTTTTAATCGTTTCTACAGAGGCGATCAAGCGCGAGGGTCTGAAAAAGGTACATCTGGTTTAGGATTAGCCATCACCAAACGGATTATTGAACGGCATGGCGGAACAGTGACTGTAAACAGTGCGCTTCATATCGGAACTGAATTTCAGGTTACATTACCGATAGCGCCTTAAATGTTGATACGAGGTCTTTCAAGGGTGATCTCAATGATAGATATAGTTAAGCGCTTGGCTATTTAACCCTTGCCAATACTACCTAATCTGTATTTGACAACTTGTAGTGTCAGTCATTTGAGTTCTAGGTCTAAATCTACTTTCTTGTTGAAAATTATTCGCTTGGTTTGACATTATTTCTTCCATATTTTTTCAAGTCTATCCGAAAGAAACCATATCGATCTTCAAAGATAGTAGCATTCCAAGCATAACCTCTTTCAAATGAATATATTGATAACCCATGCCCACGTTTCCATAAGGGGATCGCCCATTCATAATCTTCCGACAGAACCACTTCTACACGATCAGGTGTTCCTAGACCATCGTAATCGTCCCACATCATCACTACTTTGCCATGAACGGCTTCAGATTTGAGTGAAGCAATCAACCATTTCCCTACTTCGGTTTCGTCATACGATGATGTACTACTTAGCTCCACCCATGGAATGTAGTTCGCTGGAGCAGAGGTGCTAGTTTAGGACGTAGTTTATCCGTGTCTTTGAACTCAATGAACGAAATACCTGCTGTGTTATTAATAACCTCAACAACCTGTGTATTTGCTAGTTGCTTCTGTTCTTCTCTTTTGTTCACGATTATCCTCCATTTATTGATTTGATTCCAAATCATTAACCAGAGTTTTAATGGTTTCACGATAATCGCGGTTTGCACCTTGTTGTAAAATATGCTGGTAATCATCCTCTGAGAACTGTACTTTTAATTTGGTTTCTAAAGTTTTGACAAATGCATGATTATCACCAATCTCATTCCAATGCATGGTATTTCTTAGTAGCCCTAGCATCTCGAGTGCGCGTGTATAGTCTTGGCGTTCTGTCCAAATAAGCATCATGCCTAGTAATACAAGTAGATAAATACTTGCTGCTGAGTTATATGCCAATGAAATGGCTGCATATTCAATTAACGTAATAGAACTGTCACGGTCACCAGTGCCCCATAATGATAGTCCCTTTAGGACATTTGTGACTGTTTGTTGATATAGTAATTCTTTATCAAATGGCGCAAGATCATCCCACTCCGTAAGAGTATTTAAACTATCGTCATAGCGTCCGCAAGATAAATAAAATATGGTTAAGAACGTATATGCTGTGATTATAATGTCGTTTAGCTGGCTTTTTTGAGCAAGGGTGCAAGCATGAATCAAAATATTTTCTGCTAGGTCTATATCAGCATTTAGAAAATGTAATCTAGCTAATATATCTGCTGCGTATATTTGCAAGCGAATATTATTTATCTTTTGTGATAAGGCTATAGCGCTTTCAATGTGATCGCGTGCCTTATCAAACTCATTGAGATTAAAATAAATATTACTTAAATTAAAATACGCGAGCGCTATAAGGGGCTGATTGTTGACGCGTTGCGCTAGATCGAGAGTCTTTAAGTACCAATGTTTACCGTCTTCTAAGTTATCCCGCATTGTGACACTAATATAGCCAAGACTTGTCACGGTTTGTGCAAGTAAGGATGTATAGCCGCGTTCTTCACATAAGGTATAGGCTTCCTGTGCATAGGTTTCTGCTGTATCAACATCCCCTTTGAAAAATTCAATATGAATACGACTAACTTTAAATATCGCAAATGAGAGCATTTCATTCGCGCGCTCTAAAAGGTTTAATCCTTCATTGATTGTTCTATTACTCAATTCAAAATCATGGTTATTATATCCAATAACAATACCATAACCTGCTAGGATTTTACCCCAAATCGCTTCATTAATCTCTCTTGTTTGAAAGGTTTGATAGGCTTTTATCATCAATTGTTGAATTTCATTAGCGCGTGGCGTATTACGTATCCAATAAGAAATGGAATCGTATATCTGATTCAGTACATGACCATCCCCATTTTCGATATCCCAGAGCATAGCAGCTTTTAGGTTTTCAAATTCAACATAACTGAAGTTAATCGCATATAGTTGACCATTCAACAAATCTGTAAGAAGATTTGATACTTTTTCACCGTAATATGAAGCATGTTTGGCAAGAATAACACTTTGGTGTCCGCTATGATCCAATTTTTCAGCAAGATAATGACGTAATAACTCGTGGATATGATAGCGTCCCGTATCAACTTGTCGAT
Source organism: Phototrophicaceae bacterium (assembly GCA_049680565.1). Lineage (GTDB taxonomy): Bacteria > Chloroflexota > Anaerolineae > Aggregatilineales > Phototrophicaceae > JAUZRW01. The sequence continues at coordinate 26,985 of JBAUIA010000490.1, read as the reverse complement.
GTAAGAGTGATAAATTGACCAATTTCATTAATTGCCGAATCGTTGCATTGGCAACAACACTTGCAGCTTCCCGCGTGAATCCTGATTGAAAAATACTGAGTGCCATAACCGTCTCACGATCTGCTTCCGAGATCATGTGCCATGCATAATCAAAAACAGCCCGTATACTGCGTTGACGTTCTGGTAAATCGCCCCCTTCTGCTTCTAGGAAGTCAATGCCTTGTGCGATTTCTTCAGCGATTTCTTCTGGTTCTAATAGGCTCAACCATGCAGCAGATAAGACAATACCTAATGGCATTCCTTGAACTAAGCGACAAATACGTGCAACAAATGGCAGATTATCTACTGTTAATTCAAATTTAGGGTGCGCACGCTTGGCACTGCCCACGAATAATTTGACAGCAGCATAATCAGCAGCATCTTCGGGCGTTTCCCAATCAGGGAAATCCATACCATTTAGATGAAATAATGTTTCACTTATTTGATTTAATCGCTGGCGTGAGGTTGCAATAATTGTTAAGGATGCACAGTTGCTCAGTAATTGTCCAACTAGCCCTGCTCCATTTAACAAGTGTTCATAATTATCCATGACCAATAACATTGACTTATTGCTGAGAAAATCGAATAGAAATTGGCTGTCGTTGCCTCTAGCATTATCTAAATTACAACCTACGGCTGCTGCAATCGCAGGAATGATGGCTTTGGCATCACTTAATTCTGCAAGTTCAATCAAATAAATACCATCATTATAAATAGCACGATTACGACGTGCAATTTCAATTGAAAGTCTTGTTTTGCCCATACCACCGGGAGCTAAAATTGTAATAAGTCGTGTTGTGGGTAATAAGCCTTCAATCTGTTGTATTTCGTCTTCACGTCCGATAAATTCTGTTACTTGTTCGGGGAGATTATCTCGCTTAATTAAAATAGGGCTTTCAGAAATGCGATCAAAATGTGGTTCACTGATGATGTGTGACTGTATAATACGCCCTTGCTGAATATCTTCGAGGATAGCACCGATATGGCGTACAGATGAAATTCGCATTAGAGGGTCACGTTCGAGCATACGATAAACCAAATCTTCGAGTTCTATAGGTAAATTATCGCAAAGTTCTGCTAAATTGGGGACAGAGTCTTGCGTAATAGCCATCAAAGTGTCGGTTACACTTTTGCGTTTAAAAGGGTTTTTCTGTGCTAACATCTCGAACAACATCACCCCAAATGCCCAAATATCCATGCTAGTGCTCGCTTCTTGACCGTGCAAAGTTTCGGGTGCCATATAATCAATTGTGCCAACAAGCGATTCAGCATCACTGACTGTATCTTGATTGATGACATGGGCAATACCGAAATCAGTTAAGCGTAGCGTGCCATCTTCTGCAATTAGGACATTTGCAGGTTTTAAATCGCGATGAATAATACCTAATTTATGTGCGCGAGTAAGGGCATCAGCAACATCAATACACATTGAAACTGCTTTTTCAGGTGAAAGACTGGCAGTTTGGAGTAACTGATTTAGATCACCCCCCACAACATAATCTAATATTAAATAATAATTACCATCTTCTTCCATGGCATCCCACATTTTAACAATATTTGGATGGTTGAGATCGCGCAAAGCTATACCTTCGCGTTTGAAGCGTGCAATCTGTTCTTCATTTGCCATATCTGGGCGTAATTGTTTAATAGCGACATCGGTTTCTGTCTGGGTATCAATCCCGCGATAAACTGTACCTAATCCGCCAGCACCTAGTTGCTCATATAATGCGTAACGTTTACCGATAATTTTGTTGGTCATGACGTTTTAACTTAGTTTAGATTGTCGTATGTAAAGACCATACACTACCCTATTAAAATGTGCCAATAAAGTAGTGTCGAAACACCAATAGATTACCTCTATAAAAAGTCAGAAGAAATGTCTTGCAAAGATCAAAAATTATTTATCTTGTGCTGATATTTTGGAACTCTAGTTAAGCGCTTAACTACGTAATCCGCGCCAATACTAGCTTTCAGAACGATCAATTTATGCAAATGTTTGACAAGCTGTTTGTTTTACGTTACATTGTAAATAAGTATCCGAAACGTTTCGGATACCTTTTTAAATTATTTTTCTAAAAATGTGATTTTATGCCAACAACACTTAAAGATATTTCTAAACAATCTGGATTTTCTGTTACAACTGTTTCGCGGGCGCTAACAGGCTATGATGATGTTAGCCAAGATACACGCGAGCATATCCTCAAAATTGCAAAAGACCTTGGCTATCAACCGAATCACATTGCGCGTCAACTACAAGGGCAACGCACCCATACACTCGGCTTAATTATGCCTGCGCGTGTGCATACCCATGATGATGATTTCTTTAGCGTACTGCTTAAAGGCATCACCTACGCGGCAGCCCGTCAAGGCTTTGATGTATTGACGAGTGCCGCCCAAAGCACGCAATCAGAACTGGATGCCTATGAGCGCATTGTCGGCGGTAAACGGGTTGATGGCATGATTGTTGCCCGTACTTATCGTAATGATCCTCGCATTCAATACCTTAAATCAGTGGATTATCCCTTCATTGTGCATGGGCGTTTAGCACCTGATGAAATCAGTGATTTTCACTATATTGATGTCGATAGTCAGATGGGTATTGCGCTGGTAACAGGTCATTTAATTGACCAAGGGCATGAACATATTGGGCTGATTTTGCCAGATATTGATTTGGCGTTCACACAATATCGTCTTAATGGCTATCAACAAGCATTGGCAGCCCATAACCTGCCCTATCAAGCGCAGTATTGCAAATATGGCAACCTCACTTATCAGAGCGGTATAGAAGCCGCGCAACAACTCTTGCAACAGTATCCCCATTTGACCGCCATTATTGGCGCAAATGATTGGATGGCGCTGGGTGCGATGGCTGTTGCTAAAAATCTTGGATACCCTGTTGGCGCAGGATTCGCTATCGCTGGTTACGATGATATTCCAGCAGCGACACATTCCGAACCTGCCCTCACAACCGTTCATCAACCGATTTATAGCATTGGTGAACAACTGACTCAGCGATTACTCGATATTATCGATGAATCTCCTACAACCCACTACCAAGCCTTAATTCAACCCGATTTAGTCATCCGTGAATCAAGTGGGGATACACGGTAACGAAAGGAGCGCCATGGAGAAACGCGCAAGACCCAATAGGGTGCATATGAGCGATATTATGCACATCGTATTCTATAAATTATTGCGTTATTTACGATCTATATGAGAGGACTATTTTATGCGTACTCGTTTAACTGCCATAACTGTACTCGCAATGCTCGTCAGCATGATGAGTTTCTTGCCTGTAGCAGCACAAGATGCTGTCGAAATCGTCTTTCTGACGAGTGAAAATCAACCAGAACGTGTTGAACGCCAAGAAGCGATTGCACAGGCTTTTGAAGCGGAAAACCCCGGTATTGATGTCATCATCGTGCCTGTTGATGAAAATGAACAAGTTAGCTTCATGACCATCAGCCAAGCAGCAAATACCTTGCCTGATCTCGTATTAGGCTCGGTACAATTTACCGCAAAATGGGTTGCTGATGGCGCACTCGATGCTGACCGCGCAACCGCAGTGATTGAATCACTCGGTGTAGATACCTTTAGTTCAGGTGCATTGGCATTAGCACAAGTGAGTGATGGTCTTTACGGTTCAATCCCTAATGATGGTTGGGGTCAACTGTTGATGTACCGTAGTGATCTCTTTGCAGCAGCAGGTTTAGACGCACCCGATAGCTATGCAGATATTCTCGCAGCAGCAGAAGCACTTCATAATCCTGATGGCGACCTCATCGGTTTCTGTGGTCCGAACGCTCCCGATCAACAATTTACATGGCAAACATTTGAGCATGTTGCACTCGCTAACGGCGCATCATTCGTTGACGATATGGGCAGCATCACATTTGAAACACCTGAAATGATCGAAGCAATGGAATTCTACAACAATCTGATGAGCAACTATGGTCCTGGTGAAACAGGCTGGTTCTGGGATCAAACCCGTGCGAATTATCTTGCAGGTCGTTGTGCCATGAATATCTGGTCTCCGTTCATCCTCGATGAAATGGCTGGCTTACGTGATGCTGCGTACCCAAGTTGTGCAGAATGTGCAGACAATCCAGCATTCATCGCTGAAAATACCGATTTCGTCGGTGCATTCAGTGGTTTCAGCAATGATGTTCCAGCAGCATGGGGCAGCACCTTCAATGTTGGTATCTCCCCTACTGCCGATGCAGAAGCTGAATTATTCCTTGATTACTGGTTCAATGAAGCGTATCTCGATACCCTCGCTGTTGCTCCAGAAGGTAAATTCCCAATGCGTCGTGGTACAGCCGATGAACCAACAGTCTTCCTTGATGGTTGGGCAACCCTCGATGTCGGTGTTGATCGTCGCGCACCGTTGAGTGATTTCTATAGTGCAGAAGACCTCGCAGTGATTACAGGTGGCGCTGATGGCTACACCCGTATGGGCTTTGATGTGGGTCAAAACACATTGGCTAGTGCAGTCGGTTCAACCTTCTTCATTCAAGAGAATCTTGCTCAGTACCTCAACGGTGATATTTCCGTAGAAGATGCTGCGACAAACATTCAAATTGATATTGAAGACCTTCAACTCGAACTTGAGTAACTATCACAATGGAGTTGGTACAGCATTTGTGCCAACTCCTCTCATCCCTATCCAGATTGTATTTTAAATAATCCTTACGTTATATATGAAATAACTCACTATCAATTAAGCACAAAAGAGTATTTTTGCCACGAAGGCACGAAGCACACAAAGAAAAACAGGCAATAGAAAATTATTGCACGTTTAGCCAATGGCTGAAATCTCAGATTAAAGCCGATTATTAGCTTAGTGTGTTGATTGTTGGGCAGTCTCATTCATATACAGCGTACCTTACTTATATCGTGATGGCATCGTTTTAATGATGTCCTATCTTATCGTATTGATAGATCACTATCATCCTATTTTTAAAATTATTTATTGAGAGGGCTTTGCCATGGCTGTTCTTTTTGAAATTGTTCTATGGGCATTGATTGGCGCATTACCCGGCTTTTATATCTTCTATTTACGTGGATATAATACGCGCTTAGGCATTGGTCTAGGGGCTGCTGTTGGGGTGGTGATTGGCGTTTTAGGACAAAATATCGGTATTGTTGCCAGTAGCATCAGTGCAGTTGTGCTGATTATGGGGTTGGTTGGGGTGACATTGCTCTTGCTGCCACCTTCTCAGTATGATATTGCTCCATCGATGCAACGCCGTCTAATGACGATACTTGGCGGATTACTGATTGTCCTATTTCTCTTTGTGGGTGTCAGTGAAATTGTGTTCTTCGGGCGCAGTGTTGACCCCGGTATTGTGACGATCTTGATTCTAATTGCTTACATTTTCTTGATCCCACGCGGTAACTTTGAATATCGGCGCTCTAAAGACCAACGTATCAGTGATTTGGCGTATGCGCTGACGATCCCAACGGTTTTGATTGTGATGGGCATCGTGATTTTCCCTGTTTTATGGAACTTCGTCCTCAGTTTGCGCCCAATTCAAGTGGGTGATTTATCCAATGTGTCCTTAGTTGCATTCGATGATATTACAGCTAATGGACGCAATTGGTATGAGAATTTCCAAGAACAAGGCGGTTTACGCTGGGATACTGTCCCCTGTGAATTAGCAGAAGATGGTAGCTGTGCCATTGATGAAAATGGCAACACGATTTATGTCAGCGCACGCCGTACTATTGAAGATTATCGCGGTTGGCGTGAAGGATATACACTCCCTGCCAATGGCGAGCAACAAACTGTTATTGGTGTGCGTGATCCTGAATTTTACCCGATGATTTTCCGCACGCTGGGTTATACATTGGCGAGTACCGTGAGTGCGATCTTCTTTGGCTTGGTTGCAGCCTTAATTGTGCGTGAAGCCTTCCCCGGACGCGCTATTTTCAGGGGATTCTTGCTATTTCCGTATATTGCGCCTGTCATCTCAGTCGCCTTTATCTGGAAAATCCTATTGCGCTCTGATGGCTTGATTAATGAGGCAATGGGTACGCGCATTAACTTCTTAGGGGATAATAGCCTGCTACCGCTTGTAATGGTCATTCTCTTCCAGACGTGGCGTTATTTCCCATTTGCATTTTTGTTCTTACTGGCACGGATTCAGGCGATTCCTGATGATATGTATGAAGCAGCTAAAGTGGATGGAGCGACACCTATCAACCGCTTAATTTATATCACCTTGCCACAATTACGGGCTGTATTCGGAACATTGTTCTTGCTACGCTTTATCTGGACATTCAATAAATTTGATGATGTTTTCCTACTGACAGGTGCTATTTCGCAGACAAAAGTAATTCCTGTACAAATCTTCGAGTTATTGTTCACACAGAGCGATGTGGGACAAGCGAGTGCTGTTGCAGTTGTCATGGCAGGGATTCTTGCTGTGGTATTGCTGATTTACTTCCGTTACTTCTTAGTTGAGGAGAATTAATCATGACCACACCCAATCAACAACAACCCTTCTCGCGTGAAGAACTGGAAACCAATATTGGGCGCGTTCTGCGCTGGATTATGATTGTATTCTTTTTCGTGGTGACTGTTTTTCCATTTTATTGGATGGTTAACTTATCATTTCGCCCTGAACAAGATATTCAAACCAATCCGACAAAACTCGCACCTTCATGGGATAATATTCAATCGACCGTGCAACCTGTAGGCTGCTGGATACGACATGGACGAGATGATGCTTACACCAGCGATGAACTGGCTACTCTGCTGCTTGAGCAAGATGGTACAGAGGCAGTTATGGCTGAATATGGCTTGTCGCTACTGGTCATTGAACCAGACATTTTACCAACAATCTATACCTTGGTTGCAGAAGCTGATTTAACAGACGCGCAACGGCGTGATGTCATTGAAAATTCTGAAAATGTGCCAGAAGGCTTCGTCTTAGTAGAAGATATTCCAGAGCAAGAATCAACACAATATATTGCTGTGGCAACTGAGGAAATCACCGACGAGCAACAAGGCTACGTCACAGCGTTTGATCGCTTACCGCGCAGTGAACCACGTACAATTGTCCAAGCGAACAATGCTGTAAAAGCTGCAGTTGTTGCAAGTAGCACAGAAGAAGAATTGCTTGATCGTACCAATAAGCAACAAATTCCAGAAGCCTGTACCAATGTTTTCAATAAGAGTAGCTTTACCATTGTATTGGTCGAGCAAGGTTTCCCACCATTCATCGGCAATAGCTTACTGCTCTCGTTATTGACTGTATCCCTAACGCTTCTGTTGGCAATTCCAGCAGCATATGCCATCACACGCTTGAACTATAAAGGACGTAATGCGATGTCATGGGGGATTTTGATGATTTATATGTTCCCTGCGATTGTATTAGCGATTCCGCTATTCGTTGTTTTCACACGGACAGGCTTGCGTGATACGCTTGAAGGCTTGGTCATCATCTATATGTCAGGGACATTGCCTGTAGCGCTCTATATGCTGCGTAGCTACTTCATGACCATTCCACCTGAATTAGAAGAAGCTGCACTCATTGATGGCTGTACCGAATTTGAAACGATTTGGCGCATTACCATCCCCTTAGCCATGCCTGCTATTGCATCGGTTGCACTATATACATTTATGATTGCATGGAATGAATTTTTGTATGCCTTTTTGTTCCTTGCTGCCGATACATCACGCTGGACGTTGCCTCTCGGTTTGCAACGGCTGGATAGTCAAGAAGTTCCTGTTTCTGCATTGATGGCAGGGTCATTGATTGTGAGTATTCCTATCATTGTGATATTCTTCTTCTTTGAACGTTTCTTGACGCAAGGCTTAACGGCTGGTGCGGTGAAAGGTTAAACAAACCTGATGCCACTTTATAATGGACACAATACACCGTGTCCTTCCACCGATTCAATTGTAGGAACAGGTATTTGCGCCTGTGTGTTTCATTTCAAGTTCGGGAGCGCACAAGGCGCTCCCCTACTTATGCTTTATAATGTTTTGCATCATGATATTAATCAGGAGAATCGTTATCATGCTCTTTGATTTATCAGATTATCGCCTTCGCAAACTTGACCCTGCCCAAGGAAAAAAACCGCTCGATTTTGGGGGTGGCGGAATTACAGGCAGTGTCAACTTGGATGGGCGCTTCATTGCGATAAACACTCATCATCCTGAACATGGCTACATTACTTTAACGAGTATTCCGCCCTTCCCTGATACAGACCGTTATAATCAACCAAAAGTTCGTGCGTATCGTAAATCTATGGTGGATAATCAAGGTTTTGGTTTAGAATTTGAACAAGGCATCAGTGCGCGTGAGTATTACCTGATTGAAGGCATTTTACCTTTCATGCGCTTTACTTTTGCGGATGGTGAAACCGCCGAATGTTTGACGCTCACAGATGGATATGCCCGTCAGATTTGGCGTTTTAGCGCCTCTGATATAGTGGCACAATTTTCGGGCGATGTTTGGCTCATGCGAACATCGTATACGCAATTGACCGAGGGTGGCATCTTAGAAATGCCTAACCGAAATGCACAGATTGCATCAAGTGATAATCAACTCATTTTAAAAAATGAAGCCTTATATAGTGTCGCTGCCTTTGATACAGCACACATTGAAGCGACTCTGAATGACTCTGGTAGTGTGGCATTGCATCAAGCAATTTCAGGGGTCGATCATTATCAGGTATCTATTCAAATGAGTTATCAGACAGAAGCTATTGTTGCTCCTCCTGATGTCGATATTGATAAGGTGTTATCCACACTACAAACACGTTTTGCAGGCATTGACGATCATCCAATTATCAGACGGGCGAGTGTTTATGCTGATATTTGCTATCTGCAAACAGGCAAGCAAGAAGCTGCGCTACTCACCGATCATATGATTTTGCCCTTATCTTGGAATCGTGATGCGTATTACACCGCCAAGCGTTTTCCGAATCGTGTTGTGCAATCCACTTATTATTTATCATGGTTGCTTAAAAGCACATGGCGCGGTACATATTGTCGTCGTCTGCAAAAACCCAATGCCGATGGTTGGGGGCGTTCGTATATGGCGAATGGACAACAAAAAGATAGCCGTTCCTTCCAACTCGATCAGCAGATTTTCCCCTTGTTAACTTTCGTTGATGTATATCAATTAACTTATGGGTATGCTGATCCATCTTCTGAAGATGTTCACGCTTTCAAAGCCTACTATCTACCGTATATTTTGCGAATCTTAGATGTCATTAAGCATAGTGCGAGTGATTTTGGCTTATATGTGACCGATGAAACCCCTGCGGATGATGATATTCCACTACCGTTTCACTTTTCATCGCATATTCTGTTATGGTATGCGCTCAAACGTGTTGCAAATGTTTATCCTGAGCAAAGTATCCAAACATGGATAGATACCCTCACTGAACAAATTAGCACATATTTTGTTAGCGAGCATAATGGCAAATCAATCTATGCTTATGCAACCGATGGTAAGGGTAATGCTTATCATTACCATGATGCCAATGATATTCCACTGGTGATGATGCCTTTATGGGGATTTTGCGATAAGGATGATCTACTTTGGCGAAATACGATTGATTTTTCATTTTCAGACGATAATCTCGGATTTTATGGTGGTGTATTAGGATCAGTGCATACCCCTGCATCATGGGCATTAGGGGATGCTCAAGAACTGATCTTGTCGAAAGTCTTAGGTGATAAAGCGCGTTATCAGCGTGTCTGGGAACGGGTTCAAAAAGCAGCACAATGGGATGGCGCACTCTCCGAAGCCTATGATGCCACTACCTTTGAAGTCGTCTCACGGCATTGGTTCGCATGGACAAATGCGATGATTGCGATTGCTCATGATCTATCATGGGATTGGGAAAATGAAGGAGATTACGCGCGATGAATATCGGTTTTGTCGGAACACGTTTTGCAGGAGTGGATGGAGTTAGCCTTGAAACTCAAAAATTAGCTCAGGCTTTCCGCGAAATGGGACATGAGTGTTTTTTCTGTGCGGGTGAACTCGATGGTAATGCTCAACCGAGTTATCATATTCCAGAGGCGCACTTTACCCATCCATTAGCCAAGCAACTGCACGATGAAGCCTTTGCCCAACCGCATTTAGACCCTGAATTTTTTGAGCGATTATATACATCTGCCGATGCGATTCGTGCTGAATTAGAAAATTTTGTTAATCACTATGCTATTGATCTGATTGTGCCACAAAATGCACTTACCATCCCAATGAATTTGGCGCTAGGTCTTGCGATTATGGATTTAATCAAGCGCACACGGATTAAAACGCTGGCGCATCATCATGATTTTTACTGGGAACGTGAACGCTTCATCAATAATGGCGTACAAGATGTTCTCAATGATGCTTTTCCGCCTGATTTACAACCGATTGTGCATATGGTTATCAATAAGGCAATGCAGCAACGCCTGAAAGCCATTAAAGGAATTGAAGCTTTATACTTACCGAATGTATTTGACTTTGCAAATCCACCGTCTGTTCCTGATGACTATGCGAAGTCTTTTCGTGAAGAGATTGGCTTGTCTGATGATGATCTCATTGTATTGCAACCAACACGGATTGTACGTCGTAAGGGCATTGAACTCGCTATTGAATTGATGCGTCAGTTGGATGATGAGCGTCTAGTTTTTGTAGTGACGGGTTATGAAGGGGATGAGCGCGGTGGTTATGGCGATTGGCTCAAAATGCAAGCAGATCGTGCAGGGATTCGCTATAAATTTATTGGCGAATATGTTGGTTCAGAACGTGGTGAACATAACGGACACAAAGTCTATGACTTATGGGATGTCTATCCACACGCGCACCTTATCACGTATCCAAGTATCTATGAAGGCTTTGGTAATGCTTTGATCGAGACTGTCTACTTTAAAAAACCGTTGGTCGTCCATACCTATCCTATGTATTTGAGTGATATTAAACCAGCAGGCATCCGTGCAGCAGAATTTTTCTATGATATTACCGAAGAAACACTTGCTGAAACACGCCGTTTAATAGATGATGCGAGCTATCGAGCCGAGGTTGTCAATCATAATTATCAAGTCGGCTTAGAGCATTTTTCGTATACTACCTTGCATGATGTGTTAACAACAGCATTAGTAAAATTAGCAACACTTTAGATAATTTTTACAAGGCATTAAAGCGATGACAGACACAATCAAAACTCACATTCAATCTAAGCTCACGCGCATCTATGGCGCTGAAATTGGACAATCAACCTATCATAAATTGACTGCCCTACTCACACCCATTCGCACTGGTGATGTCCAGCATCTTGCCGTCAGCGAGGCAGATGCTATCCTCATTTGTTATGGCGATCATATCCAAGATGGTGATACGCCCCCACTACAAGTATTGCATCACTTCTTGAAACAACAGGTAAAACCAACCATTAACAGCATTCATATCCTACCCTTCTACCCTTGGACATCCGATGATGGTTTTAGCGTGCTGGATTATTACCAAGTTGACCCTGCATTAGGGGATTGGGAACATATTAACGCCATGAAAGCCGATTTCCGCTTGATGTTCGATGCGGTATTCAATCATATGTCGGCTCAAAGTGAGTGGTTTAAAAAATATCTTGCCGATGAAGCACCGTACAATCAATATTTTATTGCTGTACCACCCGAAACCGATTTATCAGACGTGGTGCGCCCGCGTGCTTTACCACTCCTAACAGCTTTTGAGACCGCATCAGGCACGAAACATGTTTGGACAACATTCAGTGACGATCAGGTCGATTTGAATGCAAGCAATCCTGATGTTTTGCTGGAATTGCTCAAGATTACGCGCTTTTATGTCGAACAAGGCGCAGACCTCATTCGCTTAGATGCGATTGCTTTCCTGTGGAAAGAGATCGGCACAAGTAGCATCCACCTAGAGCAAACCCATCTCATCATTCAACTAATGCGCGATTTCTTAGATATTGTTGCGCCTGATGTCGTTCTCATCACGGAGACGAATGTTCCGCATGAAGAAAATATCAGTTATTTTGGCAATGGTATCAACGAAGCCCAGATGGTTTATCAGTTTCCCTTGCCCCCTCTGATTTTACAGACACTCGCAAGCGGTGATAGTCGCTATCTGACACAGTGGGCGCAATCGCTGGATGGCATCGGTGGACGTACAACCTTCTTTAATTTTACAGCATCGCATGATGGCATCGGTTTACGCCCCGTTACGGGCATTTTGTCACAAGACGAAATTGAAGCATTGGTGAATCGGACGAAGGCACATGGGGGGCATGTATCGTATAAGGCTAATAGTGATGGTAGTCAATCGCCTTATGAGATGAATATCACCTATTTTGATGCCATCACCCACCCTGATATAACAGCATCTGATCCTGATACAGCAATTGATCGCTTTATTGTGTCGCAAGCGATTCAACTATCATTAGCGGGTGTACCGGGAATTTATTTTTCGAGTTTATTCGGATCGCGGAATTGGTCAGAAGGCGTTGAGCAAACAGGGCGTTTTCGCACAATTAATCGTCAGAAACGTGATTTAACACGCCTCACGCATGAACTGAACAGCGATACACTCACTCATAAAGTTTTCACGCGCTACATGGACTTGATTACACAACGGCGAGCAAATCCTGCTTTTCATCCCTTAGCATCACAGACTATTTTAGCTTTAGATACAGGCGTTTTTGCTATTTTACGTCAATCACGAGACGGTCAACAGGCGGTCTTAGCCTTACACAATGTGACCGATACAGCGATTACAGTTCATTTACCTGATGCTGTGGTTGCGCTGGGTGCTTGGGCATCATCAATCACTTTAGAACCATATGCTGTGGCATGGTTATCATCATAGTGTCGGAGTAGTAAGTTGTAGCTGCCTAGAATCTAATTTATTATGCTATCAACCACTGACAGCAATATTAGATTGTTTAACCAATGGGCAGCTAATGGTGTCCATAATGATTTTGTGAATTTCATCATCATTGCAAATACGAGACCATATATAAATATTGAGATAAAACTATTCATCAATAATGCGAATGGCATCCCATCAAGAATGATCCAAACAGGTAAATGGAGGATAGCAAACATCAATGCGCTTATACCAATCGCCCAATAAGATGTAGTAGATCGGTTGAGTTCGTTGAAAAGAACGCCTCGGAACAGCAATTCTTCAGCCAATGGAGAACCGATAATGAAGTTGAACCAGATTGAAGCATCGCTTGGAACTGCAATGATCGGGTCAGTCATAGTCGTTTTTATAATATACGCGAGATAAATGCCAGAGATTGTTAATCCAACAACAATGCCCCTTAAGCAATTTTGGCGTAATTGTAGATAATCTATCTTGGAAATATTCTGTTGCCTGAATATATGAAATAATGCAGGTAATAATACAATCAGAACCCTTGCTATAGCGCGTAGATGATCGTTAGCAAAAGGATTAGGGAATGCTGCCATCAGCAGAACGTATAATGTCCAAGCAACAATCGAAAAAAGAACAATGATGTATACACTTACTAATGAATTTCGTTTTGACTCAGCTTTCATTAATAACCCCCTTTTACACTTTTATGAGATCGTGTGTGAAACTATGGGAGGGTATAGTTAGTGATTATTGAGTTGCTTAAAGATAGCTTCAGCAATAGCTTTGATGCTGTAATACGCACGATTTTGAGGATTGATAGTCTTAAATTCTTTTTGGCTACCCCAAATCAAACGGGCTTCACCGACAATATAAGTCAATGAAATGCCTTGCGAATACACTGCAAAATTAGCGAGGTCAATCAGGTACATGCCATGAATTTCACCACCCATCAGTGAGCGCGTTGGTTTTTCAACTTGATGAACCATCTCCTCACTGAATCCATCCGATGAAAAAGCAATTGTTGCGATATTCGGCACAGCAAGGCGTAGAATTTTCGGCGTTACGTATTGCCCATTGGCATATTGACGTGCTTTTTGGTGTAATCCTTGCAATGTACTCGGCGCATTTTTCCGTGTATCAAAATCATGTAAAAAGAAGAAATCCGTATATGGTAAAACACCCATACTTCTGCCCTTTTTGATGGCAAAGGCATCTGTTGTAAATTCAGGTGTAAACTTATGATTGGGTTTTACATCAAAGCCTTGTTGTTGTAGTAAAGTTTGGCTCATTGCAATGGCTTGTTCAGTGTGTGACATCGTAATTTCCTCATTCGGTATGATAATGCTCTCATGATAGCATTGGCACTACCTTCCAAACCACGCAACTTATAAAAATGTCGTAAACACCTATCCCTAATCATCGGCTCGTTGAGATAACTTATCCCAATTGTCGTACTTACCTGACTAGACATGCCATTTGTCATATTTAACCCAGTACATAGATGACATTTAGGTGATCAATATCACTACTTTAGGTACGGGTGATTATCTATAATCTAGTTATTAAACATAAACAAACTCAAAGAAAACAGGAGTCTACAAATGAACAAGTTAAAAGCATTCCCTAATATGGTAATCATTATCGGTGTTGTATTTGCGCTTACGGGCTTGATTACAATTGGTGGTGGTATTTATATCAATATGTTTGTTGGCGACCAACTCGCTAATCAAAATATCGTAACACCAAGTGACGCATCTATTCCTGATGCACCAGTCAACAGTATTGCTACCGCACTCAGCATGGCGGATATTATTCAACATCATGCCAATGCACGAACCAATGATTTATCATATGCTGAAATGGGACGCTTTGCTTTACCTGATGGTGATCCTGCTGGCACAAGCAACCGTGACGAAGCATTACTCGATGATGCTGGTAATCCTGTTTCAAACTCAGCCCGTGATACGCAGTTGACCGCTTCTGGTCTGATTACATCCTTGAGTTTGTCAGCAATGGCGCTCGGTGCTTCTTACGGTGTGATCGCATTCGGTGTCGTATTTACAATCTTGGGCATCGTTGTAGCAGGTCTCGGTTATGCCCTTCTTGGTCTGATTGAACCACAAGTTGCAGAACGATTTGGTCTGAAAACAGTGGCAGCCGGATCATAACAACAAGATTCATAAGCTAGCTAAAGACCCTCTTTCATAATCGAAAGAGGGTCTTTATTTTAATGAAAGTGCCAAACACGCTATTCAAAAAGTGAGGATAATTTTATTTTTTAAGGTAAATAGACTCTTTGACATTATTTCTTTTCGTCTTGATGTGCAAGTGACTGTTGCAATGCTACACTACAGTTAAATAAATTTTCTTTTCAGAATGGGTTTCATTTTTATGCAGCAACCTCATATTGGTATCCTTGGTATTGGCACATACTTCCCTGAAACTATCGAAGTAGCGGCTGATCTTGTGGATGCAACACAAATTCCTGAACATATCTTGCGCGAAAAAATGGGGATTCGGCAGCGTCATATCGCTGGCGAACAAGATACCGTTAGCTATATGGCAAGCCAAGCTGCCAAGCAAGCGATCCAACGCGCTGATATTGATCCTTCAGAAATTGATATGGTGATTTCGCATGGTAGCGAATATAAAGATCATGTAGTGTGGAATGCTGCTGGCAAAATCCAACATGAGGTGGGAGCAATCAATGCTTATGGCTTTGAAATGTACGCGCTATGTGCAGGTGCGCCGATTGCCATGAATATCGCACGCAGTATGATGCTGGCTGACCCTGCTCTGAACACGGTATTACTCGCTGCGGGTAGCCGAGAAAATGATCTCATTAGTCCAAGCAATCCACGCGCACGCTTTATGTATAATTTTGGTGCAGGTGGCGGTGCAATGCTATTACGACGTGGCTTCGAGCAGAATATTATTTTAGGCGCATCTGCTTTTACAGATGGCAGCTTATCCGAAACCGTGATGCTCACACGAGCAGCCGATGCACTCGGTGATGATGACGCAATCAAAGGCGATTATCATGGCAATTTGGATGTCCAAAATAGTGACTACATGGCAGAACGATTAGGCGCAACCTCGCTCGATAATTTTGTGAAAGTCATCACGGAATCCGTTGAAAAAAGTGGCTATACCCTCGATGATGTTGCGTTCATGGGCATCACCCATATGAAACGCTCATTCTATGAACTCATTTTAGAGCAAGTCGGACTCACTCCTGAGCAATCCGTCTATCTTGAAGATTACGGTCATATTCAAAGTGTCGATCAAGTGATTACGCTCGAATTAGGATTAGCACAAGGTAAAATCAAAGCAGGTGATGTGGTTGTATTAACAGGTGCAGGCACAGGTTACACATGGAGCGCAATTACACTCCGTTGGGGATAAATAGTGTAATTTTTGGCTGACATCCCGTTGGATGCCCCTACAACACCCTTATTTTGTAGGGAAATGCAATGGCGCGTCCACGAAAGTATTGATGGATGTAATTTTAAAAACTTTCCGAAGATTATTATGGCATAGAGAAGAAACGCATTTTTCATAAACTAAATTGATTTTCATTAGCGTCAACTTTATTAAATAACGAGAGATTTTAAATGATATTCGCGTCAGATTGGGTTGCTTTTCACGCAGACCGCACGCCAGATAAAATAGCATTCATTGACCAAGCAACAGGTCAAGAATTGTCTTATAGCGCACTCAATGAACGGGCTTCGCAATTGGCAACCGTTATGCGTGATAGATGGGATGTGCGTGCAGGGGATCGCATTGCTATATTAGCGAAAAATTCAATCGAATATTTTGCGTTTCAATTTGCTTGTATCAAATTAGGGGCGATGATGCTACCGCTCAATTGGCGTTTAGCTGTCCCTGAATGGATTTTCATCTGTGAGGATGCAGGCGCAACAGGCATCATTTATGATGCTGAATTTGCAGAGCATATCCCTACCCTACTCGCTGAAACCACATTAGAATATACCTTACGAATTGATCTCGGCAATCCGCCAACTGATGAGCGCCCTTCTTATGAAGACGCTATCGCAAATACCTCTGCTGATGTGGTCATGAATCCGAACACCACCCATGATACACCGATGACGATTATGTATACATCAGGCACAACAGGACGACCCAAAGGCGTTATTATCACACATGGGATGACTTTCTGGAATGCCATCAATATTAGTGTGCCAACAGGCTTGAATTGTAATAGTGTGCAGTACATCGTCTTGCCCTTGTTCCATACGGGGGGCTTGAATTTATATGCAAATCCACTCGTACATCATGGCGGAACAAGTATCATTGCACGTGAATTTGACCCTGCGATAACGTTAGCAACCTTATCAGATACAGAGTTAGGGGTGACCCATTTTTTCGGTGTTCCTGCGATTTATCTTTTCATGAGTCAGCACGAGGCTTTTGCTAGCACTGATCTTAGTAAGATCGAATCATGGGGCTGTGGTGGCGCACCGATGCCCGCGAGCTTGCTCAAAACTTATGCAGACCGCAATATGATTATTCAACTCGGTTTTGGTATGACAGAAACTAGCCCAACCGTATTCTTGATTGCTAAACGACGCGCACTACAAAAACCAACCTCTGTCGGCAAACCCTTATTACATACACGGGTACGGATTGTGAATGATAGGTTTGAGGATGTAGCAGTTGGTGAAGTCGGTGAAGTTGTGATTAGTGGCGGTAATATCACCCCCGAATATTGGCAACGACCCGATGCCAACGACGATAATTTCACGGTTGATGAACATGGTAATCGCTGGTTGCATAGTGGCGATGCTGGCATGATGGATGATGAGGGCTGCATCTATATTGTGGATCGTTACAAAGATATGTACATTTCAGGGGGTGAAAATGTCTACCCTGCTGAAGTAGAGCAAGTGATTTTTCAGCTAGAAGCAGTTGCTGATGCTGCCATCATTGGGCTTCCACATGCACGTTGGGGCGAAGCAGGTCAAGCGATTGTTGTCATCAAGCAAGGCTACACCATCACTGCCGATGATATTATCCAGCATTGCAAAGCGAATTTAGCCAAGTTCAAAGTACCGCAACAGGTTGATTTCATTGATGAGTTACCCCGTAACGCAGCAGGAAAAGTTTTAAAAAGAGACTTACGCACACGCTATACAAAATAAATCAAAATGATACGATTATTAGGAGATTACAATGAGCGTTCCGACATTAGATGGTATTACAGCTAAACAAATTGAAACAAGCCGACTCAGTACCCGTGTTCTGATGAGTGGTGCTGAAGATGCTATCCCTGTTGTGTTTGTGCATGGCAATGTCTCATCGGCAACGTACTGGGAAGAAAATATGCTGGCACTCCCTACAGCTTATCGAGGGATTGCTGCCGATAATCGTGGATACGGTGGTGCGGATGAATCCACTTTAATTGATGCCACACGCGGTTGCAAAGATTGGTCAGATGATTTAGCAGCCCTTTTAGATACACTCGATATTGAAAGCGCCCACTTTGTCGGACATTCATTGGGTGGGTCAATCTTATGGCAATTCATGATGGATTATCCAGCACGTGTTCGCACGATAACCCAAGTTGCACCGGGATCACCTTATGGCTTTGGTGGCACAAAAGGCACAAATGGTGACATGTGTTTCGCTGATAGCGCAGGGAGTGGTGGCGGTATTGTTAGCCCAGATTTTGCAAAAGCCGTTGCAAATAATGACCGTAGCAGTGATGGACAATCATCCCCACGAGTCGTGATGAATGCCTTCTACTGGAAACCTCCATTTGTACCTGCACGCATCGAAGATTTACTCTCATCATCATTATCAATTCACACAGGCGAGAATCAATATCCCGGTGATGCCACACCATCAGAGAATTGGCCTATGGTTGCGCCCGGTAAATGGGGACCTAATAATGCACTTGCCCCACTCTATGCAGGTGATGTGAGCCAATTGAACACGATTGATCCCAAACCACCTGTTTTATGGATACGCGGCGCAGATGACCAGATTGTCAGCGATACGTCTTTATTTGAATTAGGCACACTTGGCGCGATGGGTGCAGTACCGGGATGGCCCGGCGAAGATATTTTTCCTGCGCAACCAATGGTCAGCCAAACACGCACTGTCTTAGAGGCTTACACAGAAAATGGTGGCGAGTATCAAGAAGTCGTGATGGACGATACCGCACATTCACCATACATCGAAAAACCCGACGCATTTAATCAGCATTTACATCAGCATATTCAACAATTTGACGCATGAAAAAATTATTGCAACAGCGAGGTTATGACAATTTAGATCAAGCGATTTTGGAGGAACTCCAGCAAAATGGGCGCATGAGTGTTGCCGACCTTGCTCGAAAAATTCATTTATCGCAACCTGCTGTGCATAATCGAATTAAGCGTTTAGAACGTGAGGGTGTGATTCGGCAGTATGTGGCATTGCTCGATCATCAGCAAATTGGATATGACTTGATGTGCTTCCTGCAATTGACACTGAATCCACACTCACACGAGGTTATCCAAGCTGTACGAGATCAGATTCAACAAGAAGTTGTGGTTTTAGAATGTTATAGCATTTCAGGGCGTGCGGATATGTTGCTCAAAATTATCATTGAAAATCAACGCGCCTTGAATGATTTTATCCAACAGTTGACGAAAATGGATGGGATTGAGCGCATCGAAACCGCTCTTGTGTTGGATTATATCAAGCTAACGACTGAATTATCTTTAGAATAAGCATCATTCAGACCTTATACCTGTAATTAAGAAAAGTAAGTTTCGATAAATAATTGGAAATAGATCATATAATTTTCGGCTGACATCCCGTTGGATGTGCCTACAACACCTTTAATTTGTAGGGACACGCTATGGCGCATCCGCGAACGGATTTATGGATATGATTTAAAAAATTAATCGAAGGTTACTAAGAGTCTATTTTGTTAAAAAAGAGGATTGCACCATGTTTGTAGGTGATATTTTAAGCCGACGCGCACTCTATACACCCGATGATTTAGCGGTGGTGGATGCAGGCAAAGACCCACATCGTTCATTTACATACCGTGAAATGAATAGCCGTGCGAATCGTTTGGCAAATTGGTTACGTGATGGTGCAGGTATTAAAAAAGGGGATCGTGTTGCAATTTTAGCGCATGATGGCGTTGAGCATTTAGACACTTTTTTTGCATGTGGCAAATTAGGTGCAATCCATGTTCCCTTAAATTGGCGCTTACATTGGCGTGAGCTACTCAACCTAATGGAAGATACAAGCCCATCGGTACTTATTTTCTCCGATGAATTCAAAGAAGCTGCTGAACATATCGCCAATGCGAGTGAGAGTATTCAGCAAGTTTTACATATTGATGGTGATGGTTTAGCGCATAGTCGTTACTTTGAAAAAACCTTGATGGATTCATCCGTGCGTGCTGTCAAAACTGAAGCGATTACCGAAGAAGATATAGCATGTTTGATCTTCACGGGCGGTACAACAGGTTTACCCAAAGGCGCACAAATTAGCCATCGGATGATTGCTTGGAATACGCTCAATACCGTTATTCACGATTTGCGTCATGGTGATGTCACTGTCAATACATTTGCGCTATTTCACACAGGTGGATTGTTGGTTTATACAACGCCCCTCTTGATCTTAGGTGGCACAGTCGTCTTGATGCGGCGCTTTGAACCTGAAACTTTGCTGAACCTGATGCAACAATATGCTGCTACGGTTTATGCAGGTGTGCCGACGATGTACCAAATGATGATTGGTGCAGATAATTGGGATGAAGCCGATTTGAGTAGCTTGCGCTTCTGTACTAGTGGTGGAGCGCCCTTGCCTGTCAATTTAGTCAAGACCTTCCGTGAGCAAAAAGGGATTCAGTTTAAGCAAGGTTTTGGTATGTCTGAATTTGGTCCCGGTGTTTTTGCGCTTGCTTCGGAAGATGCTATTCGCAAAGCAGGTAGCATCGGACGACCTAATTTCTTTGTCGATGCACGAGTGGTCGACGATGATAATCAACCTGTACAGCCCAATACCATTGGCGAACTCGTTTTACGAGGACCTTCATTATGCAGTGGCTATTACAACAATCCAGAAGCGAGTGAAACAGCCGTTGATGCCGAAGGATGGTTTCATACAGGTGATTTAGCAACCTATGACGAAGAATATTATTTCTTCATTGTGGATCGTAAAAAAGATTTGTTCATCAGTGGTGGTGAGAATATCTACCCTGCTGAAATTGAGCAAGTTATCCATAAACACCCTGATGTTGAGATGTGTGCTGTGGTCGGTGTCCCCGATGATAAATGGGGCGAAGTTGGCAAAGCCTTTGTGGTCACAAAACCCAATGCCACACTGACTGAATCCACATTACTGGATTATCTACAACATCATTTGGCTGGGTATAAAGTGCCTCGTCATATCAAATTTGTCGAATCCTTGCCGATTTCAGGCGCAGGTAAAATTTTAAAGCGTGAATTGGTGTCATCAACTTAGTTTATGATGGTGATTTTATCACCAAAATAAATGCTTAATCTTAGCAGAGAGCAGTGATTGCTAACGAAAAATCGTCTGGCTTACATCATGTAATCCTCCACTGCTGCGGTAGATTAAGTAAGAAAATATTAGGTCATTGTTCATTAGTTAATTTAGGAGAACAAAATGTTAAAAAAGAAGTTGTTATTATTGGCACTTTCGTTGTCGCTCATCTTTGGGGGTGTCGTTTCCGCACAAGATGAACCTATTCGCATTGGTCTATTGACTGATGAAAGCGGTGCATTGAGCATCTATGGTTATGAGCTTGATTATGGTTTCCATCTCGGTTTGCTCTATGCAGCAGGGATTGACCCACTCGAATACGATAGCATTGACGATGCCATGGCAGATGTCACCATTGCAGGTCGTCCTGTTGAAGTACTCATTCGTGATAACGGTAGTGATCCTGCGGTTGCAGCCGATCAAGCGCGTGAACTCATTGAAGCTGAAGGCGTTGAAATCCTCGTTGGTGCGCCAAGTTCAGGTGTGACAGCAGGCTTACAACAAGTTGCACTCGATAACGAAGTGATGTTATTCGTTGCTCCCGGTGCATCGCCAACCATCACAGGTGAAGGTTTTAATGTCAATACCGTCCGTGTTTGTCGGAACAGTTTCCAAGATTTCTTGGCATTTGTCCCCTATGCAACCGAAGAAATCGGCACAAATTTTGTACAATTGGTAGCTGACTATGACTTTGGTCGTGCATCAGCAGGTGCAAGCCGTGCCGTTCTCGGTAGTGCAGGTATCAATTTCATTCAGGATGATATTTTAGCGCCACTCGAAACAGCCGATTTCACACCTTTCTTGCAAGAAGTTCTCGATAGTGGCGCAGATGCGTTGCTTCCTATCTGGGCGGGTGATACAACAATTGCATTGTTCCAACAAATTGATGAACTCGGTGTTGCTGATGCAATGGCAGTTGTCGCAGCTTTCAATAGTAACGACATCGTAGCAGTATCTGACCCTAGCACCATTGGTAATGTTTCTTGGATTGTGTATCATCACAGCTTCCCTGAAACCGAAGCCAACGACTGGATGGTCGAACGTCATGTTGAGTTCTATCCAAACCCAATCACAGGCGGTGTTGATTATCCTGATCTATTCACCGAATGTGGTTTCGCAACTGCACAAGCTGTCTACATGGCATTAACCACAACAGATGGTGACACCTTGCCAGAAGCCGTTATCCCTGTTATCGAAGGTATGAGCTTCGATGGTCCAAAAGGCACATACTACATCCGCCCATCCGATCATCAAGCATTATTACCCATGTATGTGGCTCAACTAGATAATCTTGATGACCCTGAATTTGAATTCTATACTCTGTTACAAGAAACATCCGCGTTCGATACGATGCCGCCTTGCTTGTTGCCAGAAGCACTCGCAGAACGGTGTGCAATGGATGCAGAATGGCTTGAAGAAATGATGGCAATGGGTGACGAATAAGTCACTGCAATTTGTTTAGAAGTTTGTTGTAGGGGCGTACAATAGTGCGCTCTTACGAATATAAATAATGTAAGGGTGGAGTATACTCCGCCCCTACGACATTTTTTATCGTAAAAATTATCGGATATTTTTGATTATGAGTACGATTTTAGAAACGCGTAATCTCCGTAAAGAATTTGGCGGATTGATTGCTGTATCAGATGTGAGTATCCAAATTGAGGCAGGCAGTTTGCATAGTATCATTGGTCCCAATGGCGCTGGCAAAACGACCTTCTTTAATTTACTGAGTGGTAAATATAAACCAACTCGTGGTCAAGTATTGCTCAATGGTAATGATATTACCGACCTGCCCTTCCACGAACGTATTCATCATGGCATCGGGCGCTCGTTCCAAGTCACCAATATTTTTCCAAATTTAACCGTATTGGAAAATGTACGTTTAGCTGCTCAAGCGGTTAGTAAGGTTAAGTTTGGCTTTTGGCGTGGCGCTGCATCTTATGATGATTTGCGCGAACGTGCCACAAGCGTACTCAATTTAGTAGGTCTAGGCACAATGCAATCCGCATTAGCAACCGCCCTACCACATGGCGGTAAGCGAAAATTGGAATTAGCGATGTTGCTTGCCCCTGATCCTGATATTTTGTTACTCGATGAACCCACAGCAGGGATGGCATCAGAACAAGTACCAGAACTCATTGATATTATTGATGGATTACGCCGTACTCAAAACAAAACAATTGTGATGGTCGAACATAATATGAGTGTCGTCATGGGGATTTCTGATCGAATTACGGTGATGAACATGGGTGAAATGCTCGCAGAAGGCACACCATCGGAAATTTCTCAAAATGATACCGTGCAAAATGTTTATCTCGGCACATTGTATGGCGATATTCATGCGATGACACAGGAAGGGGAATAAGATGTCCGATGTATTGTTACAAGTTCAAGATATTCATACCTTTATCGGGCAATTCCATATTTTACAAGGTGTTTCGGTGACTGTTCCCAAAGGCGGTATCACGGTTTTGCTTGGGCGCAATGGCGCAGGAAAAACAACCACCCTCCGCAGTATCATTGGGATGCACAATGTACCAAAAGGAACAATCCAGTATCAGAATCAATCGTTAGTTGGGCAAGCTGTGCATCATATCGCACAACGGGGGATTGGTTATGTGCCTGAACATCGTGCGATCTTCAAAGAATTAACAGTACGCGAAAATCTTGAAATTGCAGCACGTAAACGCGGTGATTTTGACCGTAAAAAGACATTCATCTTTGAATTATTCCCCGACCTTGAACGCTTAATTAGCTTACCGGGTGGTAATTTATCAGGGGGGCAACAGCAAATGCTCTCGATTGCACGCGCACTTGTACCTGATAATGATCTCTTACTGATTGATGAACCCAGCGAAGGATTAGCACCGATCATCATTGAACAACTGATTGCTGCTATCAAGCAATTATCACAAGATAAAACGGTTTTACTAGTGGAGCAAAATTTCCGTGTAGCGACTCTACTAGCCGATCAATATGTCATTATTGATGAAGGGCATAGTGTCGCAAGGGGTCAAATGCAAGATTTAGCACAAGATAAAGCACTCATTCAAAAATATTTAGGTGTGGCATAACAATGAAACAATCAGCAGATCGTGGAACATGGTTGCTTGTAGTGGGTATGCTGGCTGCCATTTTATTATTAGGACTTTATTCAACCGAACTGAATATTAGCAGTTTTAGCATCACTGTTTTATCAGGATTGTTTCAGGGGATGTTGCTCTTTTTGGTGGCATCGGGTTTATCAATTATTTTTGGGTTGATGGATATTTTGAACTTTGCTCAAGGCGCATATTTTATGGTTGGGGCTTACCTAACCTACGATATTATGCACCCAACAGGTGTTATCAATATCACCGCGCAAATCCCTGACCCTACTTTAAGGTTTATCGTTGGCATTATCGCGGCAATCCTTGTGGGGGCAGTCTTAGGGGCATTTTTAGAGCGTGTCTTATTGCGTCCTCTGTATAGTCGTCCATTGTTTCAATTGGTACTAACATTTGGTGTTTCGATTGTGATGTTAGAAGCGATTCGTAGTATTTGGAGTACAACCCCTTACGCATGGACAGAAGGTTTCTGGATACGTAATCAAGCCTTTGAATTTTTTGGGCAATCGTTTGGGATGTATCGGCTCTTTGTGATTGCGGTTGGTTTTGGTTTGATGATTGGCATCGCATTATTATTACGCTACACACGCATTGGCATTATCATTCGGGCAGGTGTAGAAGACCCCGAAATGGTCAGCGCTTTAGGGATTAACGTCCGCGCAGTGTTCACGCTCGTATTTACTTTAGGCTGTGCTGTTGCTGCTTTTGGGGGTGCAATTGCTGCCCCATTTTTGGGCGCGACCATCAGTATGGGCAATACTTTCCTCATTTCATCCATCACTGTGATTGTTTTGGGCGGATTGGGGAGTTATGAAGGCACAGCAATCGGTAGTATCTTACTCGGATTAGCCTTAGCGACAATGCAACAATTCAGCTTAAGTGTCAATACGCCTGTTTTAGCAACCATCACACCCATGATTTTGCTCATCGTTGTTTTACTCTTTCGTCCACGCGGATTATTTGGGGAGGATCGCTAATGCAATCATCACGTTTTGTAGCGCATTTTCGCACGCATTGGCATGAGTGGTTGGTCTTTCTATTTTTGATCTTATTCCCATTTATCGTGCAATGGATAACAGGGGATAGCCCCTTTGGGATTGCGCGTGGTGAACGAATGATGATGCGTGGTCAATCTGTTTTATGGCAATCTATCCTCATTCGTGTATTTGCCTTAGCTGTCCTCGTCATGAGCTATAATCTCATGTTTGGGTTTACAGGAGTGATCTCTTTTGGACATGCCCTCTTCTTTGGATTAGGTGGTTATATTTTAGGCATGATCGCAGAATTTAGTGGCTTGAATCCAAACCTTGCATTGCTTGTATCAGTGATTGTGGTACTCGTTGTCAATGGATTTCTTGGCTTTATTGTAGGCTTGGTATCCTTGCGCTTACGGGGCGTTTACTTTGCGATTTTCACGCTAGCCGTTGCCGAAATGGGCTGGTTGTTCTTTCGCGGTTTTGGCTTAACCAATGGCGAAGATGGCTTGAATATCGTCAATTTGCCTTTATGGATTGACCCTTCACGCAATCGAATTGCCGTTTATTATGTTGGGATGATTCTATTTGTCGCAACGTATATCATCATCAAACGTTTGGTCAATTCGCCTAGTGGTACAGTGTTCCAAGCGATCCGCGAAAACGAAGAACGCGCCCAAGCGATTGGCTACAATACGCTACGCTACAAATTAGTGTCGATTACCGTTGCAGGGATGCTGGCGAGCCTCGCAGGGATGTTATTTGCCATTTTGGATAAAGCAGCCCGCCCCGAAATTTTAGGCGTAGGCATCACCGTTGATGCCCTCTTGATGACGATTATCGGTGGTGTAGGGACATTCGTAGGACCTGTGATTGGTGCAACCAGTTTACATATCATGGATGTCTTATTCCGTGATGCAGTTTTCCAAATTGGTGGTGTTGAAATCAATGTTGGTGAGCAATGGTTGCTGATACTCGGATTTATCTTCATTTTAGTGGTATTGGTCTTCCCCTATGGGATGGTCGGGACATGGGAACGGATTAAGCAGCGCTTTTCTAAATCATAAGATTTGGCTATAGTTTTTGGGTTTAAATAGCATTTTACTAAAATCAGCCATTAAAGGCTGATTTTCTTTGTGACATCGTGGCAAACATATTTTGATACAACTGCTATAGTAAAAAGCCACCTTACTTGATAGCCCACAGCTTTTTCGAGTATACTAACTTTATGTGACCATCTGCTTGAGTGAGCATTATGAAACAATTTCAGCGCAAAACAAAACAACATGAACACGATTCAACCACGCTTGCAACGATGCAACGTCCTGTTCAGCAGCAGATGATCTCCCCTCAATTATAGGCAATTGATTCCCGATCCACATCACAATAGCAATCACAAGAAAAAAGAAGATGATAATCTGCTCAATAACAAGAACATCGACTTCTAATAACGGCATATATATCCCCTTTTGC
>JBAUIA010000489.1:0-2028 GCA_049680565.1 Phototrophicaceae bacterium | reverse complement strand
GATACTGCCTGATCTTGAACGACATTTAGATGACGGTAATATCTATGTCGCGCAGGAACTCGCGTATAAGGTTGCTGATTTTTATGGCGAAGATTTTCCCGAGCCACTCGATCTAGGAACACTCAATTCCGAGCCAGAATACTATCTGGACTATGGTGTTAGTCCCTCTGATTCACTCTCACTTGAAGTTGTAAAAACGTGGATGGATGGCACAGAACGACGCTTTGACTCACTGACTGTCGCTGAATATGGCATGTTTGAAGAAGCTGCTCTCAATGAAGATGAATTGCAAAACGTACTCGAAACAGAAGGACTGGAAGCAACGCTGAATCTCGCTGAAACGATGGCAGTGGCGAGTGGTTATCTTGATCCTGAGCGTGATGATCCGCGCATTTTCTTTGAAGATGATGCGCCCCTTGATACTTTTACCACCAATCGCGAGCGTGAGTTAGCAAGTCCATCTTATTCTATTAGTGCGATTTCTGCTAATGGTGAGTCCTTCCTTAATCACGGCTTTTGCAAAGTCATTGGATACATAATTGAAAAGCCTCGTGATAATTAGCATCAAAATAACGGCGCGCTTCGGGAATATAGTCAAATTGGTCACAGCGTCGAATTAAGCCAATCACAAGATTATTCAGGATTGCGAGTAGGCGCTGACGCTTAGTATGTCGAATTTGACAAGCATCTTCGTGAAAAGTGACATCGCGAACATAGTGCAGTCGGTTTTCGATGTGCCAGTGTGAACGGACTAAAGCTAAGAGTTTCTCAGGCGCACATTGCTGACGGGACAAACTGGTAATGCCAAAGATGACCTGATAACTAAGTTTCCCAGTTGCTTGATGTTGAATAACGCGTTGAAGACGAAAGACTTGTTGAACATTTGGGAAATCCAGATAATCGTTGAGGTCAGACGTAACCGTTAAATAGCGTTTTTCAATCCGCCCATGTCCGATTGAAGTACTATCAACAAATGCTTCTTCTAGCCCGATAGCTTGGTGTCCTTTGGCAACTTGAGCAGGCATGAAGGCATCCGCAATCGCATGTTGTACGATCTTCTGGTTCCCTTTTACAGGTAAGATAAAATGCCCACCACCTTCGATAATTTGAATACACAACTCACGCTGGGTGAACATCGCATCCCCTGTGACCACACAACCAGTCAGGTCAAGTTGTTCAAGTAATTTTGGGGCAGCAACAATCTCATTCGCTTTGCACTCAACCTCAATTTGCATCAAGACCACACCTGTTTCTGGTACATAAGCTGCTAGTAAGTGTGTGCCTTGTGTTTTACCTGTTGGTATCGTTCCACGCAAGACTTTTCCGTCAATGTTAATCGTGATGTTTTCTGCTTGTTGTCGTGCAAAAAACTGACCGAGTTTCTGTTCAACTTCTCCTTCATCTAACGCTGCGAGAACACGCTCATAGGTTGTTTGATGAGGCATGGTATGACGCGCTAAATTCAGTAACTTGCCTAAGGTCTGACCACGCAATTTTACCCACTCGCTCATCCCTTTCATCCCATCTTCACCTGCTAATTTTGCTAAAATCAGCAACACTAATAAGCTCACTAGCGAGTAACGAACGCCTCTATTCGCTCTTGGGTCTTTTATCCCATTCAGAACTGCCAACAAACTACCCACATCAAACAGCATTCCTTCGCTTGTCTGTAGGTTTGATACACTTTTTGTGGTAACTTCTATCATGAGAGAGTCTCCTTGTTTGTGTTTTGTGATAATCTCACATTACTCGGTTTCTCTCTCTTTCGCTATCTGACTTTGCAAAAGCCCTGATTGACCGTATGATAAAAATTTACAAAGTTTAAGGATTTGCGCTAATTGCTCATTGCTGAAAATATTTTTCAACGATGAGCGCGTGATTTATTGATTGCTTTGTTCAATGGCAGCATTGAGCGTACTATACATTTCATAGACAGCATCTAAGCCTGTCATCTGCATGACTTCAACCACACGATCACTCGGTTCGACCAAACGCACAACATTGGTTTGCCGTTTGAGGATTCGCAAG
>JBAUIA010000488.1:0-10845 GCA_049680565.1 Phototrophicaceae bacterium | reverse complement strand
TTATTATGTATGGGTATTTGACAGCCGTATCATTGGCTAGTGCAAGTAGTAATCATGAATTACTGATTATCCCAACGATTGAATCGTTAAATAACTTTACTAAAATTTTTGGTGCTTTATATCCGCTAACGCCTTTCATCTTACTCGGATTTTATGTCAGCTTAAAAGAAAATGATTCGGTACTTATATTTCTTGCATTTGCTTTATTAATTATCTTATACGGCACATTGATTCTTGAATCAACTGAAACGTATAAGCTTGTGCTATTCGGTTCAACTTTTGCGACATTAATTACGGTGTCTATTATTCATCGTCCCAGTATTATTCTCGAACAAAATAATGCACCTATTTCGATGGCAATCCCGTTAATTACAGGCTTATATTTACTAGTTAGCTTGAATATCATTACTTTTTCAGGTGGAACATTGATTATAGATAAGACAGGATGGGAAGGTCGAGGATATTCGTATAATGGTCAGACGATTAATATAGCAGCCGAGCCGTATAGTGATGTATATATATGGTTACGGGAAGAAATTGATTCTAATACTCAACTGATTATGCGTCCTAATGATACAATCTTTGCGCCTCTGATGTCTGAACATCTCCCCTTTGTGTCAGATCTTTATTACTCAACGGCTTTTGCAAATTTACCAGAATGGGGCGAACGCACAAGTTTAGTATACCGCTTGATAAATGAGCCAATAGAAGACCCTAAGTGGCAATTAGCATGGGATACATTGCAAGCAAATCCTGATAGCGCCTCATATATTTATGTATTTCCTAATGATCTGCCATCAAATGCTGAAAGCTTAGAGGCATTTGGTTTTGATTTATTATTTACAGGTGAATCTGCTAGCGCGTATCGTTATTCTGATGAATAAACATTATTCTTGCAATTAATACTAAATTGTCAATATTTTCGATATTTTAACGAAAGTACTTCTCAGAGAATCGCTTATGAGTGCTGAAATTCGGCAAATTACGATTGATACGATGTTAAAACATTATGCACCGATGCACCGTTATGCGTTCTTTTCATCACCCCCGATGGATTTATCAAACTATGAGAAGCAAATACCGCTCTATAGAGATGCAACCATAATGGGTATGTTTGAAGGTGATGAAGCGGTTGCAACGGCATTATCATTGCCGATGACGCAAAATGTACGGGGCAAAGTGCTTTCAATGGGTGGTGTTGCAGGGGTAACAAGCAAGCCCACCACACGTCGTAAAGGATACGTCAAGCAATTGATGCTGGACTTATTTAGTAGCATGCACGCGCAAGGACATGCGGTATCGGCGCTGTATCCTTTCAGAGAATCGTTCTACCAGCGCTTAGGGTATACACTATTTACAAATATTAAAGCGATCACCTTCAAAACCAGTGATATGAAACCCATTTTAGATATGCCATTAGCTGGCTCAGTTGAGTACGTGAATCAGCAAGACGGTTGGGATATTGCACGCGATATGCTGCATGATATGCAGCAAGTAACTCATGGTATGGCAGTATTTTCGCCTGAGCCACTCAAGCATTTATATGGCAGTGATGATCTATGGTTAGCGATTGCACGCGATGACGAGGGGACAGTCATTGGTACTATGGCGTATAAAATTACGAATTTCTTCGGTGCGTTTGCAGTATCACGGTTTTTTGCCAAAAATAGCCTTGCTCGTTATTTATTACTCCAATTTATTGCCAAGCATGTTTACCAAGTGCATGATGTACAGATCAAAAATTTGTCGCCAACAGCCAGTCCTGAAACATGGTTCAGTGATTTATCTATTAAAGCAGATCCTGATATTTGGCTAACACCGATGGGGCGTATTTTAGACATTCGTCGGCTAGATGGTATCCCCATCGGCACAGGAACAATCACAATCCATGTAAATGATCCATTTTGTGCATGGAACAATGGTATTTTTACGTTGGCATCAGTTGATGGTAAGTTGCATATCAGTGAAGGTGGCACAGCCGATTGCACGCTTACAATTCAAGGGTTATCAGCATTGGTTTATGGCTCGCATCATTTGGATGATTTTCAGTGGCGCGGATGGGGAACATTATCGGACGAACATATCGCAACTTTATCGCAGATGTTCCCACCCGCATCACCCTTTTTACTGGCATCCTTCTAAACAGATTGGAATTGTGCAGAGTTAACTTTTATGACCCTGCACATTTATAGCAAATTATGCAATATCGACGACAGGTGTGCCTGATGTTTCGGTTAGTTGACGGAATAAGCCACTAATTTGCTGTGTCATCGTCCCCATCTCACCTGTCCCAATTGTACGCCCATCTAATTCAGCAACGGTTGCTAATTCGCCCATTGTGCCTGTACAAAACATCTCATCTGCACGATACACTTCACTCAAAGAAATATTTTTCACTTGATAGGGAATCTGATTCGCCTCGCAAAGATCAAGCACCGTTTGGCGTGTAATGCCTTCAGGACATGATTGGGTATCTGATGTTAAGACGATGCCATCTTTAACAATGAAAATATGGGTTGCATTGGTTTCTGCGACAAAACCTTGGTAATCGAGCATCAAAGCATCATCCGCACCTGCTGCATTGGCTTGTATCTTTGCTAAAATCGAATTAATCAAGTTGCAGGAATGAATATTTTGATCGACACAATCTGGCGGAATACGACGAATACCTGATGTAATCAAGCGAATACCAGCTTTATCGTACACAGGCGCTTTATGTTCTGCTAGAACGATCAAGGTTGAGCCAAATGTGTTCAAACGCGGATCCATGCCACTGGTATACTTTACACCGCGTGTTAATGTTAAGCGGATATGGACACCATCAGTCATACGGTTCGCATTGAGTGTTTTACTAATTTCTTCGATAAGTGCATCATGTGAGGGAATATCTGTGAATGCCATCGCTAAGGCAGAATCACGTAAGCGGTTGAGATGTTCTGTCAGTTTAAAGATACGTCCTTGATATAAGCGTAAGCCCTCCCAAACGGCATCACCACCTTGTACAACACTATCAAAAGGACTAATACCTGCTTCGTCGCGGTGAATCAAATTGCCATTGATATTAATCAGTAAGTCTTTATTTTTAGGATTAAATGATTGCTTCATAGGATTATTCCTTTACTAATTTTCGGAAACGCCTGACGACGATCCCTTACGGTTGATGATTTAACAAACGGTATTGCGCCATTTCTTGATAGAGGGTGTCGCAGGCTTGCCAGACATCATAGAGATGATCGGGGATAGGCGTATCATCGGCTGTATAAGGCATAAACTCAGTTGATGCTTCGACACTTGCATACCAATATTTCGCCCAAATGCCATCACTATCACGTTTACCCGCCTCCCAACGCAACATAGCTTCATCAAATGGGATGTCGATAGCCTCGCACAAAGCCATTAATGCCCATCTTGGGTCACTGAGTACATCTTGGGCAGATAATACAGGTGGGATTTTGCCTGTCTGTTCTTTGACATAATTAAATAGCTCAACTTGTTGGGGCAAGCCTGTTTGCGCTATATCAGGGTTGGGGATAACTTTCGCAAAGGAGAGCAAGACACGGCGCGGATCACGAATTAGGAAACAATTGCTCACATTGAGCATCCACTCTTTCGTCATATGAGGCAGCATGTGATGTGTCATATGTTTTTGAAAGTAAATATCAACACCATCGGGTAGCGGTGCGATCAAGTGCTGGGCAACTTTGCGCCAATCATTTTCATAGTGAGCAATAATCTCATCTTTACCGGGATGCTCATAATCGGTATTGGCTAGATAGTGAGCATAGAAAGGTTCATCATGCACGATGGTATCCGCACGGTTTTCCCATGAGCGCATCATTGCCGTTGATATATTACGCGGACCTGACCACATAGCAATATAGCGTGGTGTCATAAACTGTTCCAGTATAATTTTGAATAAAGGAGTTTTTACCACGAAGTCACGAAGAACACAAAGAAAACCCTAAGTTTAGGCTTATATGCAAAAAAAGACCGCACAGGCTTGTACGGTCTTTTCAAATAACCCATTTTGAATAATCTTAATCATCTAAGTAATCACGGAGATGACGGCTACGGCGTGGATGACGCAAACGGCGTAGAGCGCGTCCCTCAATTTGGCGAATACGTTCACGGGTTAAGCCGAATTTCTTGCCGACTTCTTCCAATGTATAGGCACGTCCATTTTGCATCCCAAAGCGTAAGCGCAAGATACGGGCTTCGCGTGGGGTAAGTGTATTCAGCAATTCATCCATTTTGGATTTGAGCATATTGCCAAACGCGCTTTCTGATGGGGAGGGTTCATCATTATTTTCAATGAAATTACCCAGTTCGCTATCTTCATCTTCACCAACGGGGTGTTCAAGGCTGAGGGGTTGCCATGATACACGCAGCATCCATTGCACTTTACGAGGTTCACATTCCATCACTTCGGCAATTTCTTCAACCGATGGTTTATGTCCTAGGGATTGTTCAAGATCACGCGCAACACGGTATAAACGGCGAATACGATCACTCATATGCACAGGCACACGGATAGTACGTCCTTGGTCAGCAATGGCACGGGTGATTGTTTGACGAATCCACCATGTGGCGTAGGTACTAAAGCGATAGCCCCGTCGATAATCGAATTTTTCGACGGCTTTCATTAGACCAAGGTTGCCTTCTTGAATAAGATCAAGGAAAGGGACACCGCGCGTCATATATTTTTTAGCAATCGAGACCACTAAACGGGTATTGGCTTTGATGAGATGCTCACGAGCAGCAACACCATCTTGAATGAGGAATTTCCATTCGGTTGCACGTTTATGATTGGGGGTTTTAGCAAGTTTCTTTTCGGCAGTACGCCCTTGTTCAAAGCGTTTCGCCAGACTAACTTCTTCTTCGGTGTTCAAAAGTGGCACACGCGCCATTTCTTTGAGGTATAAGCCGACTGAATCACTGGATGCGATCTCCCCTAGATCATAATCTTCGTCATCGTCGTCATCCAAATCATCATCAAAGGGTTCATCCATGAAATCATCTTCAAATAAGATTTCTTCGTCATCATCTTCAAAAAATGACTCATTAAAGTCGCCTGATTGAAGACCATCGTATTGATCGATTTTGCCGTATGTTCCATCGAAATCTGTCATAACGTTTCCCTAATCCCTTGAAAAAAACCTATCAATTTATACCCTTAGGCTGCAAGGTATATCACTTATTATTTTTTGAATCCAATAACTCTTTTAATTTCGCCATGCGTGGGTCAATAAAATCAATTTCACAATCACAGCTTTCATGATTGCGGTTAACGCCGCATACAGGGCAAAGTCCTTTGCAATCATCATTACAATATTCGCGGTGTGATAATGCAATTAAAACTTCAGCACGTAAGAGCGGTGCGAGATCCAATTTAGCATCTTGACCAACGAAAAATTCAGTTTCACCGATGGGTCGTGGCGAGGCATATAATTCTTCAACTTGTACAGGAATCTCATGTACAAAGTTATCCAGACAACGCGCACAGTCACGGTCTACACTGACTTCAAGATCGCCCTGAACGAGAATACCTTCTTTTGTACGGCTTAAACGTAATTGCCCAATAATGGATTTAGCGACTAAATCCTCAGAAATGCGTACCGCATCAGTAATATCAACTTGGATGTCTTTTTGATTACCCGGACCATCAGATAACAAAAAACCAACGTTAATTTTGAGAATTCGGTTACTTAGGAGACTTGCACTAGACGTACTCACGATATTGTGACCTTATTTGGCGTTCTGTGTGCAATGTAATAAGTTTGTTTTACCAACAAACCATGAGGTGATTATATGAAATTTTACGGTCAAGTGTCAAGCAATATAGGTGCTTTGTAAACCAAACTCAAACACATTTTTTCATGTTTTTTATACTTGGATGCTAGTAATTGCTATATCGGGCATGATATTACAAAATTCTAACCAAAAATCATGTTTTCAAAATTACAACTTATCTATCATTAAGGATACATAATATGGGATGAAAAAGTACAATTTTTGTATGGATATAACGAGATCATGAGTCTGCCATTGGGTTATTTTAGATACAGATTGTAAGAAATCTTGTTTCTTAATTGTTCCACAATCAATGTCATGTAAAATGTTATAAGGCATCATAAAAATAATGTACATACTTTTATAGCGTTATTAATGGTTTTAATTTATCGCAAAAGCGAATCAGGATTGTACGAAAATGACTGAAACTATTTTGTATATTGAAGATAATCCACTAAATATGCGCCTTGTCAGGAAACTTGTTCAAAGTTTTGGCTACGCGATGATCGAAGCAACCGATGGCATTACAGGCTTGGATATGGTGGAAACGGAACGCCCTGATCTGGTGTTGGTAGATCTCAATTTGCCGGGTATTGATGGCTTAGAAATCGCATCAATTTTAAAGGCAAACCCTGATTTAGCAGCGATTCCTGTTATTGCGCTCACTGCAAATGCGATGCACGGTGATCGTGAACGGTGTTTAGCAGCAGGATGTGATGGGTATATTGCTAAACCGATTGCACGCCAAGAATTACGCAATATATTGGCGCGGTTTTTAGCCGATGACTCACAAAGCGCTGCATCTTGAAGAATGGCTATTACTAAAATCTCATAGAGTTCCTCATATATCACGCGCATATCATGCTGTCATGCGGTATACTGAACAGGCATAAATTAGCAATCTACCGAGGAGTTTGATTGTGCGTCGTTTTATTTTACTATTAACCTGTATGTTATTCGTACTACCAGCCCTTGCTCAACAACAGCTACCGCCTGTCGACCCTGCTACCGTCAGTGGTGATATGATTATTTCTGGCAGCCCTATTTTAGAATCTGTTACAAGTAATCTTGTAACTC
This sequence comes from Phototrophicaceae bacterium, assembly GCA_049680565.1. GTDB lineage: Bacteria > Chloroflexota > Anaerolineae > Aggregatilineales > Phototrophicaceae > JAUZRW01. Next base: position 3,978 of record JBAUIA010000488.1, on the reverse strand, counting down.
GTTTTACATTAGAAGGCTACACAGGATCAATTACCCTAAGTAGCAATGATACAGCCACGAGTTTTCAACAATTATGTCGTGGTGATGTTGATATTGTGATGGCTGATCGTTCAATTTTGCCACAAGAATTGGACGCATGTACGGCTGCTAGTCGTCCGCCTATTGGATTCCGTGTGGCAACAAGCGCTGTAATCGTTGCTGTATCCAACCAAAATCAATTTGCATCCAATTTATCGTCCATTCAATTACAACAAATTTTCAGCAGTGCGTTAGCATGGTCAGATGTGAACCCTGCATGGACGAGCGAAGCGATTTCGCGCTTTGGTCCTCCGATTGATTCTGCGCCATTTAACTTATTTGTGACGACTGTCTATGGTGGGAATCGTACCCCACTCGTAACGGCTATCGGGTCACAATACATAGCGGATCCCGGTGCGCGTTTACAATCTATTGTGACATCGAGTACAGCGATTGGCTTTTTTGATGCAGGCTATGCGCTTAATAATGCCAATGTATTAACAGGGGTGACACTTGATGGTATTGCACCAACCATTACAACGGTTGCCGATAATACCTATCCCTTATCGCGCCCCTTATTGCTATACACAACATCACAAGATTTCACGCAAGACCCACAAGTTGCCAGTTTTATCAATTATTACTTGAGCAACGTGGCAACAGAAGCGAGTAATGAAGGCTTAATTCCTGCACCGCAAGCAGCACAAGATACCGCCCGTAATCGGTGGTTATCAGCAAGCGGACAAAATGCCCCAGCACCACAGCCGACACAAGTTGTTACAGTGGTTGCAACTGCCGAACCGATTGCTGATATTTCAGCGACTGCAACGGCACTCGCCAACGTTGTCGGTGATGAACCTATAACACCCGAGCCTGTAGCAACATCCATTTTTGATGTAGAAACACAAAATATTTTACTCCAAGCACGGCTTGATCTTGAACTGACGGCTGATGAGGTTTTGGGTACAACGCGCCCTGTTGGCTGGAGTGGTAGCATTGATATTGAAGATCGTCAGTTACCGCTATTGATTCGTCTGGATATGGAAGTGTTAGCTGCTCAGATTTATGGCATTGAAAACCGTCCTGATGGCTGGTTCGGTGCGGTCAGCAGTACACAAGAAGCAATTTCGCGTGATATACGCCATGATCTCGAATTGATGGCAGATGATGTATTTGGCAATGAACGCCCTGTGATTTGGGTCGGTAGTGAACCTATCTATCGCTGTGATCGCTCAACACAGGCATTAGCTGACTTATTAAGCAAAAATGGCTTGTATACCCTCACGGCTGATCCTTTATCACCGAACTACTGTATGCAAGTTGCCCTCGAAATTTCGCGCTTCGTAGAGGTTAATCTGCTGGCATCATCACCTATTGGGATTGGCTCAGAAGGTGTTTCGATTCCTGCGGAAGTAACAATTGAAACAACAATCGCTGTTGGTTTCTATAACCGCAGCGCCAGCCAACGAGCAGGCTTGATTCCTAATGGAACAGGGATTGTCCCTGTAGCACGTAGTTACCAAGGATTCTCGAATATGACGTTGATCGAAGGGGATGGGTTCTTACTTTTTGTGGAATGGCAAAATACAAGCCTGACACAAGCTGAATGGCGCTCATTACCTGATGAAGCAGACTTTGAATTTGAGCCAGCATGTAGCCAACTTTGGTGTGATGTTCAAGGTTAATTGATGGTATTAATGGGCAGCGTATAATGATCGCTGCCCAGTTGTATCGTTATTGCTCAAGCATCCGATGCAGGGAGTGAACTGGGTCCAAAACCATGCAGTAATAATTGATCGAGGGTTGTATCAATCGTTATATCACCTTCAAAGGTGACACAAACAACCTGCATAGTCGGCGCAAATTCATACAGCATCTGACGGCAAATTCCACACGGTGAGCCACCATTGGCGGTTGCCACAATAATACCGCGAAAATCTTGCATACCCTCGCTAATTGCTTTCACCAAGGCAGTGCGCTCTGCGCAGATACTCGCAGGATACGAGGCATTTTCGACATTGCAGCCTGTAAACACTTGCAGACCATCAGCAGCAACAAGGACTGCTCCGACCTTATACTGCGAATAGGGTACATAGGCTTTACGGCTGGCTTCGATAGCGCGTCCGATATGCAGTGTTAGGCTATCTTTCATGTTGCATCTGCCAATTCTGTTGACGTTTCATCCGTATCAGATGAGGTCTCTGTATCAGATATAGTATCCGTATCCGCCACTTCGGCTTCTGGTATCGCATTATCTTCTTCTGTCAGGGGTTGTTTGACTCTGACTAAGACTTTACGGATGCGTCGTCCTTCGATAGAGCGAATGGTTAGGTGCATTTCTGGCGTATCAATTTCTTCCCCTACAATCGGAACACGTCCAATTTTCAAGAAAATATATCCTCCCAATGTATCGCTGTCATCAGGATTAATAGATGTGCCGAGCAATTCATTGACATCATCAACATCCATGCCTGCATCAATTACAAATTCATCATCATTGTGTTGGATATATTCATTTTCTTCATCTTGGTCATATTCATCTCGAATATCGCCGACGATTTCTTCCATGATATTTTCAATTGTCACTAAGCCTGATGTACCGCCATATTCATCAACGACAATCGCCATGTGGATATTACGCGCTTGTAGATCACGCAGGAGTATATCTGCTGCACGGGTTTCTGGGATGTAGTAAGCAGAACGCACAAGATCACGCGCTCTACGTCCATCTAAACCACCATCTTGCCAGACATTGAGCAAATCTTTTGCGTAGATTAGCCCAATGATATTATCAATATTTTCTTCATAGACAGGCATCCGTGAATAGCCTGTTTGCATAAAGATATTGAGTGCTTCATGTAATGAGATCGTATTCTCTACCGCTTGAATATCAATCCGAGGCACCATAATTTCACGCGCATAGGTTTCATCTAATTGGAGGATTGAGAAGATCATCTCGCGTTCTTGGTCTTCGATTGATCCGCCTGAATTACCTGCATTGACCAGTGTCATAATTTCTTCTTCGGTAACCGTGTTGACTAAACCATCGCTACCGAATACACGCGCCAACAGATAACTGACACCCAACAATAAGCTAGATAATGGGCTGAGTAACAAATTGACGAAGCGTAACGGCATCACCAAAATAGGTACAAGCGTCATCGAATAGGCACTACCAATCGCTTCTGGGACAACTGTACCCAAGATTAATGCCGCGAGGCTGACCAAGAAGATCAATCCTAAGTTGACAGGTAGATCAAATTGCGCGGTATCAATCGGAATAACGAACCACAGGAAACAAGTGACAATAACACCTGTAAGGAGCAATGTTGTCGCGAGGGTATAGGTGATATACAGTTTTGATTTTGTATCGAGTAATGCCAAAGCAACTTTGGAGCTTGCACGACCTGCATCTGCTAATTCTTGTAACTCGCTTTGGCGTGAATTTTGCAACGCTGAATAAGCGAGCGTAATAATCGCATCAATCAATACGAGTGTGACAATGATAATGAAATACGTACTGCCTTCTTCCACTGATAACCTTTCTCTTTATCCCTAAAAAACCAACACAAAAAGCCGCACAGACCTAGTGGCTGCTCGGCTAACAGTTTTTACTATTTGTTTCGGCTCTCGGGATTTATCGTTCACTAGTTTATTAGACGATAGCTCAATAGCATTTTCAAGCAGTGTACCACACCTTCGAGTTGCAAAGCAACACATGCTCATTGACCGTATGATAAAAATTTACAAAGTTTAAGGATTTGCGCTAATTGCTCATTGCTGAAAATATTTTTCAACGATGAGCGCGTGATTTATTGATTGCTTTGTTCAAGGGCAGCATTGAGCGTACTATACATTTCATAGACAGCATCTAAGCCTGTCATCTGCATGACTTCAACCACACGATCACTCGGTTCGACCAAACGCACAACATTGGTTTGCCGTTTGAGGATTCGCAAG
>JBAUIA010000487.1:0-5682 GCA_049680565.1 Phototrophicaceae bacterium | reverse complement strand
AATTGGCAATCACGGGTAATCATTGCTGCTAAACCTGCTCGCCCGAGTGATTTTAAGGCTGCCCAAACTTCGATACCGCGTGCGCGTCGGGATTGTTCGGGTGTAAAGTGGTTGGGTTCGCGTTCTGTCCCTGCAATCAGATAAGGGGCACGAGCAGTCATCGCATCTTGTAAGGATTGGGCATGACGACACAAGACGATGCCATTATCGTAAGAGACATTGAGCCATTTATGACCATCCGTTGCCCAACTATCGGCTTGGTCGTAGCCAGTGGTCAAGTGATTGTGCGTTTCCGTTGCAGCTACCCATAAGCCAAATGCGCCATCAACATGCACCCAAGAATTTGCCTCTTTTGCTAATGCACAAATGGGTTCAGCAGGATCAAATGCACCACTATTCACATTCCCTGCTTGAATACAAACAATTGTCATATCATCGAGTTCAGGTAGCGCATCAGCACGCATTGCGCCTTGTGCATCGACAGGCACACGCATAACGCGTTCTTTACCAAAACCGAGCATCATCAAGGCTTGGAGGACACTCACATGCACTTCATCACTGACAACGACCTTAATTTCTGGTGCGCCAAATAACCCGTTTGCTTCGACATCCCAATTTTTACGGGCTAATAAATGATGACGCGCAGCAGCCAGTGCCGTGAAATTTGCCATCGTTGCCCCTGTGACAAACCCACCTGCTGTCCCTGCTTCTAAGCCGAGTGCATCCACTAACCATGCCAATGCAACATCTTCAAGTTTGGCAGCTATCGGTGAATTAATGCGCGAACTGCCATTTTGATCCCATGCGCTCATCAACACATTGGCAGCCGTTGCAGCAGGTAAAATTCCGCCTGTCACAAAGCCAAAATAGCGCGAACCCGTCGTGGCAACGGTTGCAGGTGCGCCGATGTCATCTAATAATGCAATCACAGTTTCGGGTGATGATACGCCATTAGGAAAGGGTTCATCAAAAGCTGTCAATGCGGATAAGGCTTCATCACTTGGGAAAACGGCGCGGGCATCAATTTCGGATAGATAGCGTTGTGCGCGTTCTGATGCGTCTTGAAACCACTGTGTCATATATTAAACTCCTTTATTATGAATGTTCACAATATGACACTATTCACCCACAAACAAGCAGTCCATCAGTCCAATATCACGCTGAGATTATCAATATCGACATTACCGCCACTAATTATCACCGCCGTTACTTTATCATTGGGGATAATGCCATGCAAAAGCGCAGCAACACCCACACTACCGCCACCTTCAACTAACCATCCTTGTGTGCCTACCATAAAGCGCATCGCATGAGCAATCTGTTCTTCGCTGACAAGGACAATATCATCAACATGCTGTTTGACGATTGGGATTGTGATTGAGCCTTCTTCGATACCACCTGATAAGGCTTCTGCAAGGGTATCCCAATTTTCGGGGAAATCTGTGCCGTGAAATTCGTTATACATTGACGGAGCGGATTCTGCACACACACCAATCACTTCGCAGTCGGGCTTGAGCGCTTTAATTGCGGTTGCGATACCCCCTATCAAGCCACCACCACTGACACACACCACAACCCGTTCAACATCGGGCAATTGCTCGATAATTTCTAAGCCGATTGTGCCAGCGCCTGCCATCACATGGGGGTCATTATAAGGCGAGACATAGGTTAAGCTATCTTCGACAACCAGACGCAAGGCTTCGAGTTCAGCTTCATCATAGGTGCTACCAAATAAAGCAGCTTCTGCGCCGTAACGCATCACACCTTGGACTTTCTTCTTAGGGGTATGTTTGGGCATGAGGATGGTCGCATTTGCGCCTACCAACTGAGCAGCATAAGCGACTCCTTGGGCATGATTACCACTCGATGCTGCCACAATCCCTCGCTGACGGGCAGCTTCATCCAAGGATAAAATAGCATTTAATGCCCCCCGAATTTTAAACGAATGGGTGCGATTCGTATTTTCTAATTTGAGATAAATTTTATCCGCTATATCAGGCGCATGTTCGAGGATAATTGGTGATAAATAGGATGAAAGACGCGCTTGGGCGTGCTGAATATCGGCTAATTGCAACATGATGTGTCCTTATAATCAATCATTATTATAAGGCGATTGTAGCCTTGCTTGATAACTTGCGCGACTCCATTGCAAACCGCAACTTATAAAAAAAGTGTGAAGTTTTTATGTAATTTGGAACCGTTTGGATTGAGTTAGTGTTTAATAAAGTATCGAGGGACAAATTTTACAGGGGACATACCCATGATTGAACTTTTTATCACAGCAATTTTGATCGTATTCTTCGGCTTATTCGTCATGATGGCACTGCCGATTAAAGACGAACCAGACATGCCTAGTGAAAAATCAAAGCGTACCAGTGAATCATAAGCAACATCATCAAAATGGCTTGGTGTTTACCAAGCCAGTATAATTTTACCCCACAAATGGGACTTCTTTAGTCATACAATGGACTGCCCCACCGCCATTTATGCCAACGGTGCTATCAATTGGGATAATGGTGTAATCATCAGGCATATGCTCATCATACAGGCGTAAAGCAATATCATCTTGTGCAATGCCAAAGACAGGCACAAGCACTTGCTTATTAACAGTTAAGGCATTGGTATAGCCACGCCGTATGCTATAAGTAAGCCAATTAGCATAGAGGGGTGGCGTTGGCAATTCTACGATGTTATACGCATCACCTTTTGCATTGGTTTCGCGCTCGAATAAGCGTTTGACCTTCCGCAAAACTTCCTCAGTGCTAAATGATTGCGCCTTACTCAGAAAAACCGTATCCGCCGTACCCAATTTAACCAACAAATCGACATGCCCTGTTTCTTCAAGGGTTAGGCGTGGTGTGATAATTGCTTTTTCAAAATGGAATATTTGGTGTAAATAATCCAGCATGGTATCACGGGTGTAATAACGATTGCTGTAGAATATTTGGCTACTCATGATAAGTGTACCATCACCATCACTCCACACATTGCCACCCTCTGCATGAAGATTAAGCGGTTGTAGCGCTATATCATGATGTGCTGCCCACCGTGCGCCCATACCGTTATCATCCGCTTGGGGATATTGTGGCAAGACATCGTAAATAGGATTAACGGCGACACGCCCTCCATCATCGGCAATGCCAATTATCGGACCATAATCGCGTATCCAAATATCATCCGTACGAAGTACCAAACAATGGATATTATCCATATTGGCACGTCCACGCGCTTGTAAATAGACCGCTATCGCACGCGCCCATAAGTCAGTAGGGACAAGAATTTCTGCAACGGCAACTTGGCTAATCGCTTCTGCCATTTGCGCGTGCATTTTCCACATTTTAGGATACATCCGTCCCCAGCTAATGAGTACCCGTTCGGTTTGCTCCCATTGAGCAGGCAAGCGCACAGGTGAACCATCGTGCATACGGGGTTTTGTATCACGGTCAACGTCAGTGATCGTTACAGTGACAGCTTCTAACGCATTGCTGAGGCTTTGCAAATCGCTATCGGTGATGATTTCCCAATCGACGAGAAAACGTGCCATCTCTTGTGGCGATTGAGGCGGATTTTTATCAGCATAGGCAGGCGCAACATGGTTAAATAGGGTATCAACAAAGGGACGGATAGCAGGTGGCATTTCGCGTCGCCATAATGGATAAATAATCGTTTCAAAGCGTAAAAATTTGCTCATGTTAGTCCCCTTATGTGGCTGGTAAGTGCTGGAAGATCATTAAAAATAATTTGTTAGACATCCCCTTGGATGTCCCTACTAACATGCTTATGAGCGTTTTTCGGTCAAAATGCGTAAAATTTGTTCTAGGTGATTGGTATCATGCCAAACGGTTAAAAACAGTTGGTCGTATAGGGTGAATGCACCGCGTGTTGGATGGGCAGCAACCCGTTCCCAATCCGATTCAGCACGTGCATCTAAATAATTCAGATGATCTTTGCGGAGTGCGACCCAATGCGCGAGTACCATCGTTGGATTATCATCATTATAATTGCGTTCATCGGCTAATCTGTCGGGATCAGGGAATGGTAAGGCAGGGTTATCTTCTTCAACCGTCATCTGAGCGCGAACAAGAAAAAGTTCTTCAAAATCACGCAGATGGCATAATACTTCTAGCGCTGTCCACCCTGTCCCGCCATCACGATAGCTTGTCATCGCCGCATCGGATACTGTAGCCAAGGCATTTTTGAGAATGAACACTTGTTTTTCGAGTTGGCTCAGTTGCCAACCGCGTATAGCATCAATCAGCATATTTTTATCTCCCTCATATCTGTGTGTATTATCGCAGTTGATGGTTAATTTTCAAGCCAAGCGCGAAAAAAATAATTAATGTTGTACAGTAAGCTATCAGGATATTGGTCTTATAGTGTCCCATTTTCTTATTTACATCAGTGCTACAATCAAGTTGAGAAACTTAATCAAACTTAATGGACAATCCTTCGTATGGAAAAGACCAAAAATCCAGAGCATCACGCCTTTTTAGAGAAGCCAAATCGTACATTAATAGCGCTATCCATTCCTGTGTTATTTTCATTGATCGCAGAACCGATTACAGGTTTGGTTGATACGGCATTTATCGCGCAATTAGGGGCTGTTCCGTTGGCAGCACTCGGTGTTGGGACAGTGGCATTATCCAGCACATTCTGGATTTTTAATTTTCTAGGAATTGGCGCTCAAACCGAAGTTGCCCATGCTTTGGGTCGCCAAGATGGCGAAAGTGCTATGAAGTCATCGAGTTTAGCGCTGGCATTGTCGATTTTATTCGGCAGTATCATGTTTTTGCTGGGCTTCATCTTTGCGCCACGTATCGCGCAATTATTGGGTGCAGAAAATGAGGTATTGGTCAATGCAACACAATACATTCAAGTACGTTTATTCGCTGCCCCTGCTGTCCTCATCACCTTTACAGGATTTGGTGTTTTGCGTGGGATGCAAGATATGCGTACCCCGTTCAAAATTGCCGTTGCGATTAATATCATCAATATTGTGCTGGATTATCCGCTCATTTTTGGCTTGGGGATGCTCCCTGCTTATGGAGTTGCTGGGTCAGCCTTAGCAACAGTCATCGCGCAATGGATTGGCACAATCTGGACATTATGGGCGATTGGCAAAAAACTGGGTTATACCCGTGATTTACACTTTGGCGATGCCGTTAAACTGATTCAAATTGGCGGTGATCTATTCATCCGTACAGGCTCATTGGTATTATTTATCTTATTTGCAACCCGTGTAGCAACCCGCATTGGTGTCGATAGTGGTGCATCGCATCAAGCGATTCGTCAGGTATGGTTTTTCTCAACGTTGGTGATGGAAGCCTTCGCGGTCACTGCTCAGAGTTTAGTCGGTTATTTCTTGGGGTCAAATCAAGTTAGGATTGCCCGAAAAGTCTCACTCTATAGTACGGTATGGAGTATTGGCACAGGCGTTGTTTTAGCGATACTCATGCTGCTGAGTACCGATTTAGTGATTGCAACCTTTGTCCCTGAACGGGCGGTAGCGGTCTTTATGCCTGCATGGATTATTGCATCGGTATCACAACCTTTGAGCGCAATCGCTTTTGTGACTGATGGCATCCATTGGGGAACGGGTGATTATCGCTATATGCGAAACGGTATGATTACAGCGACAGTCATTGCTGCATTGGTACTCGGTAGCATCAATATCACCGCCGA
>JBAUIA010000486.1:0-5350 GCA_049680565.1 Phototrophicaceae bacterium | reverse complement strand
CTCACCAAGGCTTTTCGTCTTGAGTGGTTCTGGCGACGACGAGAGCAGCGCTTACGAGCTGTTGCCTCTCGCCTTCAGCTTAATCTCAACCGTTTACTCGACCTTGCTCTGCCACCATAACTGGCATTGTAGAGCTAAAAAGCCTATCTTCTTTGAACTGGTTGCCATTGAACAAAAATGGGTGGATCGTCGAAAAGCACTGCAAGGACGACTTGAATCGGCTCTCCAAAATCTCAATGATCAACTCCCCAATGATGAAGCCCTTCGGATTGAAGATGGACGGATTATTTTGACACCCTATGAAGGAGAGTCTGAGCCATCTGCACTGGCAATCCAAATTCAAGATCTATTACCGCATTTGCAATTACCAGAACTACTTCACGAAGTGGATACTTGGACAAATTTCTCACGCCATTTGTATCACGCAGGCAATGCCAACTCGCGCATTGATAATCTTCAACATCATTTGTACGCCGTCATGCTTGCTCAGGCACGCAACATTGATTTTAAGCAAATGGTTGATGTGGTTGATTTATCCTATCGACAAATGATTTGGTGCAACAACTGGTATGTCCGCGAAGAAACATTGCAACCTTCAACAGATGAAATCGTCAATTATCAATACCGCCAACCCTTGAGCCATTACTGGGGCGATGGTCGCTTTTCATCTTCCGATGGACAACGCTTTCCTGTCGCTGTCCGAACTCAAAATGCCACACCTCTGCCACGTTATTTTGGTTATGGACGTGGACTGATCTTCCTGACGTGGACTTCCAATCAGTATTCTCAATATGGGACGCTCGTCACACCACCAACTCACCGCGAAGCCGCTTATACGCTCGATAAAATCCTCGACAATGACTCCGAAATTGACATTCAAGAGCATACAACCGATACCGATGGGTACACCGACTTGATCTTCGCATTGTTCGATTTGCTGGGGATGCAATTTGCACCGCATCTTAAAGACATCAGTGCCACACGCCTTTTTCGCATGGATCTCGAGTTGAACTATGACAACCTCAAAGCCTTGAAATTCCACAAATCTGATCTAGATCTTGTTGCTCAAAATTGGGATGAGATGTTGCGTCTCGTCGCGTCACTCAAATTTCGATGGACAACCCCATCACTCATTATTCGTAAACTACAATCTTTCCCGCGACAACATATCCTCACTCAAGCACTGCAAGAATATGGACGTATCGTCAAAACAATATTCATTCTTCGCTATTACAACAGTGAAGCCTATCGACGACGCATTGATAACCAACTCAACAAGAGTGAAAAGTTCCATCAATTACGAGGGCACATCCATTCTGCTAATCGGGGCAAGATTCGCAAAAAATATCCACAAGAACATCTCAACCAAGCCAATTGCCTCAATCTAATTGTCAATGCCGTTGCTGTTTGGAATACCGCCTATATGCAAGCGGCTATTCAACATTTACAAAGCATGGGGCAAGACATCTCTGAAGCAGACTTAGAGCGATTGTCACCCGTTCGATACGAACACATCAATGTCTTCGGCAAGTATTCTTTTGATCGTCCATCTGTACTTACTGATGAGGGACTACGACCACTTGTTGTCAAAAATATACCCGATTAGTTAAAGTGCTTCACAGTAGATTCAAATATTGAAACACACTACCGATGCTTTTCGCTGATTTAATATCACTTGACCGGTATTGCCAACACAAACAAAAAGAGCGTATTTTTGCAGTACGCTCTTTAATATTTTTGACGAATGATGTATAGATTTTTAATCGCTTGTACCAGTTAGAAAACGATAAAGTGCATCTAACAAGGTATGGTTATCGTCATCATAACTTAATTCCCAGACCCCCATTCCGCCTAAATTAAGACGGCGAACAAATGAGGCTTTTGCACGCATTGATTCTTGATCTTCATAACTGATAGCAATACCTGCATCTTCATTGTACATCCAAGGTACGCCAGCAGACTCATCAAAATACCGAACATAGTTAGGACTGTTGAAAAAATTAGTTAAATCACGATAGTACAAGCGTCCCTGTTCTCGTGTATTATTAGGCACTCCTCCTGTACGAGAGAATAAGCCAAATAAGGTGTTTGAACGCACGCCTTGCCAGCTTTGACCATAAAAGCCGACACCCAGTACAATTTTTCTAGCAGGTACGCCCATATCCAGCAATGTATTAACAGAACCTGAAACAGTATAAGGCACTTGTGCTTCTGCATTGCGTGGGTCGGTATCACTCACGTAGAGCGGTGCTTGATGAGCCGCTATCTCACTCCATGCACCTTCATAGGAAAACGCCATCAAACTTACAAAGTCAATGTTTGTAGAGATAGCATCCATCCAAAAGTTCTGAAGCAAATCAGGCGTTGCAGGGGCAGTAACGGCTAATGTATAGTTAGCAGCATCTTCTTCCTGCCAATAATCCAATTGCCCTCTAAAATCGCTAAGCAATAATGGATAATTATCATAATCATCAGGATCACCGAGGCTGCGTCCACCACTGACAGGATAACGCCAATCAATCATAATTCCATCAAAATCGTATTCTCGCATGAAACTGATACAGGAACGTGCAAAACGGATACGATCTTGCTCATTGCCGGCAATTTGGGAGAAATTATCAGACATTTCCCAACCACCAATGGACATAATGATGCGTAAGCTAGGATTACGGACTTTAAGTTCTTGTAGTTGCTTAAAATTACCTCTTACACGCTCAAAGCGGTCATCACCAGGATACGAAAATTCAACATCCGCCCAAGGGTCGCGCGATACACATTGATTACTTGATGAGATGTCGATATGTTCATATACAATATGGGTGAGTAATTCGGTAGGAATATCAGTAACATAGTATTCATCATAGATATTGTAGTAGGAATAAAACCCTAATACACGATAGGGATTGAAATTCTCTTGTGCATTAATGGTGACAAAAGAAAGTAGGACTATGGAAAGTCCTATACTCATTTTCATCAATTTGGGTAACCGGCTCAAACAATACACTCCTCATAAATAGCAACCTAACAATTTAGATTAATTTTACAATCAAAGTTGTTCAGGCGTAACTACAATCTCTGGATCTTGTCTAGCATTTGTTTCTTCGTTTGGCTCTGTAGTAGGTGCTGATTGGGGTGTTGAATCCTCAGAAAGCGGTTGCTCATTATCTAAATCATCTTCAACTGCTTCTTCAAGGTCACAATTTTGTTTGCTAACTTGCCATATTTCTACAGGCCAACCCTCATTTTCAAATGATAACAACTTTTGTGATTGTTCCATTGCGCGTCGCATCAAATCGAGGCTAAAGTTATTGATATCCGCATTTACCTGTGGTGTCGTTAGAACGTAATCAATATTACAATGATTATCTTCTAACAAAGTAAATTTGATGTCTGTATCGGTATCAACTTTCCAGTAATGATGCACATTGGGCATGGTTTGGCGTAGAGCTACAAAAGCATAATTATCTGTAACGATAACAGAATCTAGCGGTAAATTATTTTCAATCCATTCAACTGCTTCAATTTGTCCACTCACTTGATCCATCGTATAAATATGAACCCGTGCTGTATAGAAAATATAAAATGGATACAGCATAATCACAAGTGTAACAGTCGAGAGCGCAATTTTTGATATTGAGCCACCTACACCAGCCGCATTACTAATAGTTGATAAGGTTGTGCCAATTGCGATAGCAAATAATGGCAACAAAATAATCACATCGGATGTTACAACTCGCGCACCGACAATCATACCTACTAAATACGACAAAACGAGGATAACAATTGCCCCAAACAGTTTGTTAAAACGTGCTAGCAAGCCGAGAATAATGAGGCTGATGATACCATAATAAATAATGATTGGATCAGCTGTTAGATTACCAATATTTGTCCATTCATTAAAACTATAGAGTAAACCGCCTCCTAAATTAAGAAACACGCCTGTATCAGCACCACGATCAATGATGCGCTCAATCAAGCTAACGTGCGGGAAATCACCCCCAAACAACCACCCTTCTGGAAATAACTCTTGGCGCATTTGTGCATATAACGGAAATATAGAGATCAAGCAGATGGTAAGCGTGATCCAAATATTAACTGCAAAACGTTTATGGCTAGGGTGGGATAAGGTTGAGATAACGATGAAAAATCCGGGTAGCAAATAAATAGCACTACCACGAATGAGGACTGCAGTACCAAATAAAAAGGCACTCAGCATGTAATGGTACAAATCTCGCTTTTCACCCACCATGAAGAAGATAGAGGCTAGCAAGAAAGGTAGCATTGCATTATCAAGTAAAACACGACGTTGAATAGATGTCGCTAATGGTGAAAATGCAAATAGCAATGCAGCAATCATAGCTGCTGAATTACTCTTGCTAATTGACTTGGTAATCCCAAATATGAATCCGACACTCATTAGATGGAATACCATCATGAGTATCCGTCCAGAATTAATTGGAAATCCAAAGGAGGTAAATGTTCCGTTAAGTAATCCCCATATGCCTAAAATGAATGTGCCTGTAGGCGCTTCATCATAAGAATAGGTGTAGGGTGTTAGATCTCCAGTTTCTTTCCATGACCAAGCATTGGCTAAGTTTGTGCCTTCTGTATCTTGATAATATGGGAAACGTGTCATATTTTCTGCATGTAAGTATCCTGCTAGTGCAATACACATTACTAGCAGGATACCACCTAAGACACCCAATACTTGAGTACGAGAAAGTTGTTCATTGGTTGTATTTACATCATTCATTACAGTAGTCATATCTTATTTATGCCCTTATATGAGCAGGCGTTGCTGCGCCAGACGCTTCACGATGTAGGTTAGAGTGAGTGGTCTTTTCCCATGATGATTGGTTGGTTAAGAAACTACCAACGGCACGTACAGCTGAGAAAGAAAGCATCAGTTGGAATGGATAAAACCATGCTAACATTTTAAATCGGAAAAATAAGGGTATCTTCAAGCCATAAGCCTCGGTAAATTCACGGATACCAACCATATTTAACATCAATTGTACAATCAAGATATAGATATGCAAATAGGAAATGATGGCAATCGGCACTGGCACTTCTTGTGTGACGGCAATGAAAATGCCGACAGGAAGGAAGAGCATAATTGAAGCTTGCAACAATGAATTGAGCAAGATGTAAATGGCAGTGATGCGTTGTTTAAGGCTCGGTAATTGTCGCCAAAGACCTTTGGCAAAGATTTGGTAAAAGCCCTGATTCCAGCGCGTCCGTTGTTTAACAAATTGTTCAATACTATCAGGTGTTTCTTCTTGTGTTGCTTGTACGGCATCATAGACAATTTGAATATTTGCACCCATTTGGGTCAAGCGCAGACCAATAT
>JBAUIA010000485.1:0-6330 GCA_049680565.1 Phototrophicaceae bacterium | reverse complement strand
CCCCTATCAAAGCAAACTTAAAGCGATGGTCTACACCAGCAAAGAAAAAGCGTTCGTTACTAAAGCTGTAAATATACTCAATACTGCCTTCGTTGAGGAACATCTGGCGAAGGTCTTTCGTGCCTAAATCGGTATAAATCCCTGATGGCACAACATAGCCTAAGCGTCCTTTGGCTTGCAATAAACCATAAACCCGTTCCACAAATAATTTATGGGTGGCAGTATCACCGCGTCCTTGTCGGGTGTAATCATCGGTTGCGCGGTAATATTGGGCTTGCGCTTCAATATTAGTGCGTTGGGCTTGCCATTGTGTCTCTAAATCAGGGTCATGTGCGTTCAGTTCGGCAATACGGGCTTCGGCTTTAGCGCGTGATAAACGGCTTTCGATGTCTTCATCAAATTGGGCATAATATTCGCGTAAATCAGGTTTCACAATCTCCCAAGGTGGATTACCAATAATCACTTGAAAACCCGCATTTTCTAGCGGTGTGCCGTCTTTATCGAAAAATACTTCGGGAAATTCCACGCCCCAATGGAAAGGACGCACACGCTCAAGGTCAGTAAAATGCACGGCAAAATCAGCATCTAAGGCTGTCCGCACCGTTAATAAAGTCTGTTCAAGATCATCCAAAATACGATCATGGGCGGGGTCAACATTCGATGTTGCTTTGAGATCAGCGCGTAATGTGCGGATGGTCGCCAGATGGGTTTGATGCGCATTCATGCGTGTATCATCAGGGCGCACACCAATTAAGGCATTGCCCACTTTCACATTTTGGTTGAGGATCAGAGGTAAGCGTTTTTCAGTGCCTTGTTTTTCCATCGCACGCATCATCAAATTGACCACTGCAATTTCGGCAGCTTGCGGATCAAGATCAACGCCGTAGAGATGTTGCTCTAAGATCATACGCGGATAATTGCGGAGGCGGTCACGCTCGATTTCGAGTTGTTTGACGCGCACATTATCTTCGAGGGTCGCGCTTTCAAATTTTGCTGCTAAATCCGCCACACCTTGCCGATAATCCGCTTCTAAACGAGCAATCTCGCTTTCATAAAATTCGCGCAAGACTTCATAGGCATAAATCAAAAATGATCCTGACCCACAGGCACTATCCAATACGCGCAAATCCATCATGTCACGGCTATTTTTACGGGTTTCGCCTTCAAGCGGTGTGCCATCAGCTTTGCCATTATCTGTCCCATAGAGATAACGCCCCAAGGAATTATCAACAATGTAGCGCACAATCACTTGTGGGGTGTAATACGAGCCTTGTTTCTTGCGCGTTTCGAGGTTATCACGGGTGATAATGGCATCATCATCAACAACCAGTGCCTTACCGAGATATTGTTCATAGGTATTGCCGAGAATATCCGCAGGCATCGCCCGAAACTTGACCAAGTAGAGATCATACACAAGGCGCATCAGCACCTCATCGCTAAATATCGCTTGGTCAACGGTGTGCGTGCTAAAGAGCGCTGAATTATGAACTTCATCAAATTTACGGAAAAATTGCTGAATCATCTCGACCATGGTATGCGTGTAGGGGTTGTCACGGCGCATCTCATAGAAGCTATTGAGTGTCCCCGGTGGAATCACGATATGATCTTCCGCAAAGCGCACCACCACCATGCGGTCAATGATGCGTTGCACCACATTGCGGATTTCAGGCAAGATGAGCGCTTGTTTGGCATCAAAAATCCACGCATTAGATGCCCGATTTTTCAAGAGATCGTTCGCCAGTTCAACGCGCCATGTATCAATCAAGGCAAGGTATTGGGTATCAATATCGGCACGGTAACGCTGGTTGCTGAGGTAATCCAGCGACCCATCTAAGATGCTGTCATAGGATAATTGCCACAATAATTCAAAATCTTGTAAATACGCAGCAGGGCTTTCAAAGGAGAGTACCAGCCAATCTCGGCGCGCATTGAACAAGCGCAAGCGTTCAAAGTTGGCTAAGATTGCCCATTGTCCACCATTCTGGAAAGCGTAGTTGATGGCTTGCTGTTCTTCCTTGGTGCGGTCAACTGCCATACTGGGTAAGGCGAGTTGTTGCGGACCCAGCGCATCATTGAGTCGGCGGAGTTTAACTTCCTCTGCACGCCGAATCTCGCCCATATAGCGTTCAGATTCAATCGTTTCTAAGGCATCAATGACGTTAAATCGCTTGGCTTCGACATAAATACGTTCGCCATTATCCGCCAACAAAACACGGTCAACACGTCCACCTGAAACCGTCACTTCATTTTTGAAATGCTCATAATCAGTGGGCCAGCCCAACACATCCCGAAATAAGGGCAATAGATATTTTTCGATCACATCAGATTCTGTTAATTTTTGATTGCGGTCAACTTCATATTGTTTGATAAGTGCGTTTAATGCTTGACGCGCTTGGTCTTTGGTGGGCATAGCAAACCTGTATTTTAGAACGGATGGTCAAGCCATATTGTATCCTAATTATTAAATTGAGGAAACATAATTTTGCGTAAGGTCAGGCAATCGCATTAAAAGTATTTGAAGTGTAGCGACGCAAAAATCATAAAGAAAAGGTGGAAAAAACGGATCATCACATACATTTCTAAGCAACTTTTGCACGTCATTCAAGTCAGGTCTTGCTCTAATCGGTGAAATAAATGTCATTAGTTCGATTTATCGAACGTAATTTGCGAGCCTTGGACTTGAGAAGGTGATTGTATTTGATGCGGTTAGCCTGCTCTATCTTGCGAGTCACTACAAAATAAACTAGAAAAGTATTACAATATATATTATAGAAATACAGCATTACACTTCAATATAGCTGAGGAGGGTATCGTTCATGGACATTACAACTCACGCTTTTAACGATCAAATTACAGTTATACAAGTCACAGGCGCGATTGATGGTAGTACCGCTCCCATCTTGCGCGAAGCCATCCTAAGCGCTTGTAGTACAGGTCAATTGCTCCTCTTAGATATGCAACACGTCCACTTTATGTCAAGCGCAGGATTACGTGTTATGCTCTTGTTGCACCGAAAATTGGAACAAAGTGATGGACGTGTGATTTTGATTGGATTACTTGAACCCATTTACGATGCAATGGAAGCGACAGGCTTCTTAAAATATTTTGAGACTGCGTCCGATATTGAAACAGGCGCTCAACTGCTAAGGGGATAACGCATGCAACGTATCGACATTTATCCAACGCATAATTACGAAGGTTTTGAGTTACGACGCGGATATGTCGAACCATTTGGTGCAACCTTAGTCCCCGGTGGTATCAATTTTTCAATCTTTTCAACGCATGCCGAATCATGCGTGTTAGTGCTATTCGAGCGCGGAACAGACAAAATAGTTGGCGAAATCCCCTTCCCCGATCAATTCCGTATTGGCAATGTCTGGGCGATGATTGTTTTTGGTGTCAACTATGAGCATATCGAATATGGCTACCGCATGACAGGCGTGTATGATCCTAAAGCTGGACATCGCTTTGACCCTGATGTGATTTTGCTTGATCCTTACGCCAAGGCAATTGGTGGACGTGATGTTTGGGGGATGGCAGACCGCAACGACCATGTGTATCCGCATCGTGCGCGTCCTACCATTGATGATTTTGATTGGGAAGATGATATGCCCCTCGAAATCCCGATTGAAGACCTCGTGATCTATGAAATGCACGTTCGCGGTTTTACCCGTCACCCATCGTCTGGGGTTAAGCAACTCGGCACATTTAATGCCATCCGTGAAAAAATTCCTTACCTCAAATCATTAGGCATTAATTGCATCGAACTGATGCCCATTTTTGAATTTGATGAACTTGAATACGCGGATCGTATCAATCCTGAAACTGGCGAACCGCTCATGAATTATTGGGGCTATAGCAGCGTCGGATTTTTTGCGCCGAAAACGGGTTTTGCTGCCACAGGTAATTTTGGGATGCAAATTGACGAATTTAAGAATCTCGTCAAAGAACTCCATGCCAATGGTATTGAAGTTTGGCTGGATGTTGTGTTCAATCATACCGCAGAAGGTGGCGAAGGTGGTCCTACGATTTCTTTCCGAGGGATTGATAACAAAACCTATTATATGCTAGATAGCGATGGGCATTACAAGAATTATAGTGGCACAGGCAATACGCTCAATTGTAATCATCCAGTTGTGCGCGAATTGGTACTGCATGCCTTGCGCTATTGGGCATCGGAATATCATATTGATGGATTCCGTTTTGACCTTGCGTCTATTTTAGGGCGTGACCAAGACGGACGACCCTTACCGAATCCACCGCTATTAGAGCAACTCGCTTATGACCCTGTTTTAGCCAAGTGTAAGCTAATTGCCGAAGCATGGGATGCTGGCGGACTTTACCAAGTTGGCTCGTTCCCTGCTTATGGACGCTGGGCAGAATGGAATGGTAAATTCCGCGATACGATTCGCAAATTCATCAAATCTGATGAGCAAACCGTCCCTGATTTATCCTTACGGGTGCAAGGCTCGCCTGATCTCTATCAAGGACGTGGACCAACCTCCTCGATCAATTTCATCACAGCGCATGATGGCTTTACGATGCGCGATATGGTCAGTTACAACACCAAACATAATTATGCCAATGGCGAAGATAGCCGCGATGGTGCGAACGATAACAATAGCTGGAATCATGGTGAAGAAGGCGAAACTGATAATCCACAGATTAATGCACTCCGTCGCCGACAAGTCAAAAATATGCTGGCACTCTTAATGCTGAGTCAAGGTGTGCCGATGATCTATATGGGCGATGAAATGTATCGCACAAAATATGGTAATAACAACACCTATTGCCATGATAACGAACTGGCATGGCTCAATTGGGATGATCTCGATACCAACGCCGATATTTTTCGTTTCTTCCGCATGATGATCGCTTTCCGTCATGCACACCCTGTCTTACGTCCACGGTATCATATGCGCCACCATGATTATATGGGTGCAGGTGTCGCTGATATAACATTTCATGGTAGCAACACATGGGAGCCTGATTGGGGTGATGGCAGTCGTAGCCTCGCATGGATGCTCAGTGGCAAACATGCTTGTGATGGCAATCAACCTGATACCGATATTTACGTTGCAGCCAATTCCTATTGGGATGCCTTAACATTTGAATTGCCACGCCAAACCAAAGGAAAACATTGGTATATGGCAGTCGATACCTACCGCAATAGTCCCGATGATATTTTTGATGTCGGGCAAGAACCACGCCCACGCAACCAGAAAAACATTACTGTTCATCCGCGCTCAGTTGTTGTAATGATTGGCAAGTGAATTTTGTATTAAACAGTATCCATTAAAATACCAAACGCCCCTACAAATTGAGGGGCGTTTGGTTATTGGGGAAGTCTGTGTTCAAGGGTTTGTGGGGGCATTACCTTGAACACTTTTAGCGTATCATAATCGGTGTATTATCTGCTTGACGCATCCCCTACGCTCAACCCACGCTACTCAATCGTGATAATATCGACACTGAATGGTAAACGCGGTGACATATCCACTTGGAAAAACACAAATGTAATTGGCACAAGCCAACTTTGATCCCAATTGTTGACGTAAATACGTTGATTAGCATTATCGAAGGCAACATCACTACTACCGCGATAATTGCCAGCAATCACAATATAGTCATTGGTGTTGGGGATCAGTTGCCACACTTCATTGGCTTCAAAAGCAGCGACATAAACCACCCCTGTATCACTAACTGTAATCCCATTGAAGCGTGGGACAAGTGTTGATGATTCCAATGTATAGATAATCTCACGCGCTGATTCTGGATTTTCAGCATCCACAGGCATACGATAGACACGATGTAAATTGGCATCGGTAATCAGGAGTGTATTGCTGAGTGCATCATAGGCTAAACCAGCAATCTGATAAGTTGGTTCAGGAGGCGACCACCAAATTTGCGTGCTATCACCCTCAATGACGACAATCTTACTCCCCGAAATATCGAGCAGATAGATACGCCCATCGGCATCAACCGCAATGTCATTAGGACGACTAATTGGAACAGTATTGATCGCGGTATCGAGGCGTAAGGTCAGCACATTATCACGAATTTCCCAGATTCTTGCGCCCCCAGCATTCAAGGCTTCAAGATGATCGAGTACATAGACAGTGCCATCTAATCCAATATCAATCCCAATCACTGAGCCAATCTGCGCCCGTGTTTCTGGAATTTCTACGATGTCACCTAAGTTATTCACACGCCAAACCGCGCCATTCACATAACTGCCTGTATAGAGTGTGCCATCCTCGCTACTGGCTACCGCAGCAGGATAGGCTTCATCATCGGTGAAGGTCACAAATTCGGACACAGTAATCCCAT
>JBAUIA010000484.1:0-16402 GCA_049680565.1 Phototrophicaceae bacterium | reverse complement strand
GAGCATATCAAGCGTGCGCTCGAAATTGCTGCTGCTGGACATCACAATGTACGGATGGTCGGTAGTCCGGGTGTTGGGAAAAGTTTATTAGCGCGTGCAATGCCTGCAATTTTGCCATCCTTATCACTCGATGAAGCAATTGAAGTCACACGCATTTATTCCGTTGCCGATAAATTAGACAGTGATGGTTTGGTATCACGTCGCCCTTTTCAAGCACCACACCATACCATTAGCCAAGCTGGATTGGTCGGCGGTGGAACGATTCCACGCCCCGGAAGTGTATCGCTGTCTCATCTCGGGCTTTTGTTTTTAGATGAATGTACAGAATTTTCGACAAAAGCGCTCGAAGTTTTACGCCAACCAATTGAGGATAAAATTGTCACAATTAGTCGTGCCAAAGGTTCATATACGTTTCCTGCTAATTTCTTACTGGTTCTCGCTCATAACCCTTGTCCATGTGGGTATTACGGCGATTTAACGCGATCTTGCACCTGCACCCCAACAATGATTAGTCGCTATCAGAGCAAGTTATCAGGTCCTTTGCTAGATCGCATTGATATTCATGTGGATGTTCCGCGTGTCGATTACGATAAATTGATGGCACATACGAAAAGTGAAAGTTCTGAGGCGATTCAGCAACGTGTCGAACAAGCACGGCAGATACAGACAAAACGATTTAGCAAACACCCTAACATCCATGCCAATGGCGATATGGGCGCAGGTGAAATCCAGACGATGTGCATCTTAGCAGATGATGCCCGACAATTATTAGATTTGTCCGTTCGGCGTATGAAACTCAGCGCACGATCTTATCATCGCGTTCTCAAACTTAGCCGAACCATTGCTGATCTTGCTACAAGTGACTTCATTCAAGTTGCACACGTTGCCGAAGCCTTACAGTATCGTCCGAAACAAGATATGCACTAGCAAATCAGGGATCAATTTTTGCAATTACGATTTGCTGTTATAATTCAACTATAGTGATTGATCTGAGGAGTGAATCCACATGAGTTCAAATGTTGATGCAATGGTGCGTGCTGGTGTTGATGCGTATCGTGCTGGTAATAAGCTCGAAGCACGGACTTTATTAGAGCGTGCGATTGAAATAGATGGCTATAACGAAACGGCATGGTTATGGTTGAGTGCAGTGGTTGAAACTAAAGAAGAACAACAAACTTGCTTAGAAAATGTTCTCATTATCAATCCAGATAATAGTCGTGCGATTCAAGGTTTAAAAAGTTTAGGGGTTGACCCTGCAACTGTGCTTGCTGCTCAACAAGACGATGTTGTTGAAGCCAACACATTTGATGATGCTTTTGATGTCGATAGCTTCGCTAATCCGTTTGAAGGTGGCGACGATTTATTCAAAGATAGCTCGCAATCAGACGATGTCGCAGATGACTTATTCGGTGATATTGATTTTTCCGATGACGGTGGTGCTTTTGGTATTGATGATAATATTTTCAACGATGATGTGTTTGGTGATGATGAAGATGACGCGCTCTTCGATGACGATATAAGCTATGACAATCAAGCCTTATTCACGGATGATATATCGTATGATGCAACATCCTACGATGACGCTTTGTTTGATGATGGCGATGATATGTTTGCGGATATGACAACACTCGAAAATTATAATGATGCTGTGGGCGATAATAGCGATTATGACGAAACCCAATTTGCGATTGATCCATTTGCACCGCCCCCACCTCCTCCGCCACCCAAACCGCCTGCACCTGAACCCTTAACATCAGAGCAATTATTAGCACAGATACCGAGTGAAATTAAGGCAACACGAGCGCCGGGTGTTTCTGAGACTGTACCACAAATCCACTATATCCTGTTAGGTGTCTTAGCAGTGGTCAATGTGGGTGCGTTGGTATTTATCGGCTTGCAATTTGCGGGTTAAGGATAGACAGCAGGACGTACATTCTGATAAAATCTTATGTTGCTTAACATCAAGAGAAATTCGTTTAGAAAGGAGATAACGGGAACCTATTGACCCGTTATTATATAAAGTATGCCAAATCATAAATCTGCAATTAAACGCATGGGACAAAACAAAAAGCGTCGTGAGCGTAATCGTACTTATATCACACGTACCCGTAATTTTGTCAAATCAGCACGTGTAGCACTCGCTACAGGTGACGTATCAGAAGCTGAAGCTAAAGTTCGTGAAGCAATCCGCGATTTAGACAAAGCAGCAAGCCGTGGTATCATCCACAAACGCAATGCTGCTCGTCGTAAAGGTCGTTTGATGCAACAACTTGCGGCACTTTCAGCTAAATAAACGTATCATCTAACGATGATTATCAAAAAATCCGATCTTAATGGTCGGCTTTTTATTTAATGGGCTTATCGAGTTCAAATCGGTAGCCAATACCTCGGATGGTTTTGATATAACGGGGTTTGCTAGGATTAGTTTCCATCGCCTCTCGGATAGCACGAATGTGAACATTTAAGGTACGAGTATCGCCTGTATAATCTGTTTCCCAAACGTGTTGCATCAACCATTTACGCGCTAATACCTCATTGGGATGCCGTAGAAAAATCTCTACAAGTGCAGCTTCTTTGGGTGTTAAAGTAACTTCTTTTTGATGGGCGACAAGAATACGGCGCTCTATATCCAAGGAAAATCCACCACAGCGTAAAATATCAATTTGCTTTGTCGATGTCAAAATGTCAATTGATGCGATTAGCTGCCGAATTGCAATCGGATGGTGTAAAGCCGTATTAGCAGCAGAAGATATGGGTGCTTTTTTGCTGGGGTAGAGATGAACTATAATCACATCAGGAAATGTCATCCGTAATTGCTTACAAATACGCTCACCACTGGTTTTAAGCGAAATCGCATCCAGCACAATTACATCAGCCGATGTTTCTTCTACTTTTTGGATGCCTTGCTTGCCACTGCGCACAACATGGGTTGTATAGTGTTTTTGCAATGCCGATATGAAATTGGACGTTGTCTCAGCGATGAGTACAACAGTCATTGACATAAGGTAATTTCCATTTCTCAGTTCAGCGAGTATCATCAATTATTACTATACAAGCAAAATAAGCTGTTTGCTAAGTCTTATCAAGGTCATTCGTAGCGCATAATATTAAAAATAATCACCGCTTGCAAAGGGCTTATGTATCAGGCACAATCGCAAATAAACATTGTCCGATGTCACTCAGTTGATCGCGCATTATGAGGTAAATTTAGAAGCCTATCCAACTGAGGCATTATAGCATAGAAGGGAGCATGACGCAGATGATTGCGTCATCAACCACATATGAAGCACTTGGTCAAAAAAATTTATCGGCAAACCTCTTGGCAAGCGCTAGATACCTTAGCTGATTGGGTTGTCGAAGAAGGTATACGGATTCAACAAATCCCTGCACCGACATTCTCAGAGGAAAAACGGGCGGATTATGTTGCAGCACAATTTAGCAATTTCGGACTAATTGATATTACGATTGACGATCAAAAAAATGTTTATGGTTTATTAAAAGGTAAGAATCAAGCACTACCTGCCATTTTAGCGATGGCACATACGGATACCGTCTTCCCTGCTGGTACTGATTTAAGCATTCGTCAGGATGGCGACCTCGTTCACGGTCCCGGTTTAGGTGATAACAGTGTTGGCGTTTCAGGATTATTGGGGCTTATCAAGTGGTTAACCGATACGAAGACAACACCCGACTGTAATATTTGGTTTGTTGCAACAAGTTGTGAAGAAGGCTTGGGTGATTTAAAAGGTATTCGTAAAGTCTATGAGCGATTGGCTGACAAAATCAATCTGGTCATCAATCTGGAAGGCTTGGCACTTGGGCATATTTATCATGCGGGGATTGCGGTTCATCGCTTACACATTACAGCAAAAGTCGATGGTGGACACAGTTGGTTACATTTCGGGCGACCCAGTGCTGTGCATAGCATCATGGAATTAGGCGCACACATTACACGCATTACACCACCAAGTACGCCACGTACAACTTATAATATCGGCATGATGGATGGTGGTACAGCGATTAATGCAATTGCGACTGAAGCCAGTTTATGGCTTGATATGCGCTCAGAAGAACAACCAGCCCTCAACACACTACGAAACCAAGTTATTCAGCTTGTTGATGCCTTAAAAAAACCGGGTATCTCGTTTGAGATTGAAGTTGTTGGCAGTCGTCCAGCAGGAAGTATTAGTCGTTCGCATCCACTTGTTTTAGGGGCATTGGAAACACTCAATCAGCTTGGTATACGTGGTACATTAGAAACTGGCAGCACTGATGGCAATATTCCGTTAGCAGCAGGTTGTCCAACAGTCACAATTGGTATCACACGCGGTAGCAATGCCCATCGTTTAGATGAATATATTGAGAAAAAACCTGTCGCGCTGGGGATGCAGCAACTTATCACACTAACACTCGCAGCCTCACAATATCAACAAGAAGAATATGGGCAACTTGCCGGTGACTAGCGCACTTAGGGGCAATCTGATTTTTAGATTGCCCTATTCGACTATTATAGATTGTCAATAACATTGAGGAAGGTATCAATTTCTTCAGCAGTGTTATAATGAACCGCCCCCACCCGTACCATGCCTGTATCTTCACGCCCAAGGCGTTCCATAACTTCAACGGCATAATAATTGCCTGCCCATGCAAAAATTTGTTGTTCGGCAAGTTTTTCGACAATCGCTTGTGGTGTATGACCCTCTTTGACAAAAGCAACCGTCGCAACCCGTTGATCCATTTTATCTAAATCTGTAACACCAGCGATGGTCACGCCATTAATTTTTTGTAGACCTGTAATTAATTGTTTAGCGAGTTCTGTTTCGTAGGCTTGCAAATTCGTGAATGCTTGCTTGAGATGTAATTGTCGCCCACCATAGCCTTCTATCATTGGTGGATTGTCACCTTTGAATGTTTCAAGGTAGCGAATCGCTTCAGCAGTTGCTGCAATGGTTTCAAAACTGGGTGTCCCATTTTCCCAGCGATACGGTGTTACATCTTTTGAGGGACGCACTTTATAGGCAGGTAAGGATTGCAGTAAATCATACTTACCCCACATCACACCAATATGTGGTCCGAAAAATTTATACGCTGAACACAATAAAAAGTCACAGCCAATTTTTTGTACATCAATGGGTACATGCGGTGCAGATTGTACGGCATCCATCACAAAATATGCCCCTACTGAATGGGCAACATCAGCAATATGTGCAACTGGATTAATTGTACCTAATGCGTTAGACGCATGGACAGCAGCAACGATCTTAGTTTTTTCATTTACCGCAGCTTCGAGGCTGTTTAAATCAAGCGTCCCTAGTTCTGGATCGAAATCAACCCAGCGCACTGTCCAATTATTATCTTCTGCAATGGTGAGCCAAGGCGCAATATTTGCATCATGATCCATACGGGTTACGACAATTTCGCTATCTTTGGGTAAAGTCTTAGCAATTGCACGGCTTAGGTTAAAATTGAGCGCAGTCATTGATGGACCAAATACAATTTCTTCAACACGCGGGGCAACAAAGAGATCACGCATAATTTGGCGAGCTTCATGCTGCATGTCGTCGGTTGCTTTGCTGGTTGCAAACGCACCACCTTGATTCGCATTGATATACGAAAAATAATGGACAACAGCATCAATAACTTGTTGTGGCACTTGTGTACCCGCAGGATTATCAAGAAAAATAGGTCGTTTGCCATCAATTTCTTGACTCAAAGCTGGAAATTTTGTTCTAACAGTATTAACATCAAATGACATTATATTTTCCTTATCGTGTATGAATACAGCGATAGCCTACCACAGAATAGAAATTTTAGTTAAACTTACTTGATTATATTGCTTGGAACTGGATAATTTCTATGGAACAGCCTAATCTCATCATTGAAAATCAATTGCTTAATGAGGAAATTCGACGACGAATTAACCAAATATCAGCACTCAATACCGTTGCTGCCACAATTGGTCATTCGCTTGATTTAAGTGTGACACTCAATACAGCAATGGAGGCTGTCCTAGAAGTTGTTGACGCAGAAGCAGCAGGGATTAGTTTAATTGATGAGGCTGCAAGCGAGGTTGTTCTACGCGCTCAAATTGGCTGGGTACATGATTTTGTAGAAGAAAATCCAATGCGTATCCCTCTCGGGAAAGGCATGTCGGGCGAGGTTATCAGCAATGATGACGTTCTTGTTTACAATGATCTCAATGGTGATGAAAATTACGCCGTTTCAAGTTTCAAAAAAGAAGAATTCCGATCTATTATCATGGCACCGATGCACGCGCGTGGCAAGATCATCGGCATTTTGAGTGTGATGAGTAACAAACCTGACCAATTTGATGAGGCAACGGTTGCAATGGTGCGATCAATTGCGGATACAGTCGGTGTTGCGATTGCCAATGCACGCTTACACGAACAACACGTTGAGCATGAAAATCGACTCAATGCTATTTTACATTCAACAGCAGATGGCATTCTTGCAACCGATCAACACGGGCGCGTGAGTGTCTGTAATTATGCAGCAGCAATTATGTTGGATATTGAGCAACATGAAATTGTGGGTACGTCTCTACGCGAAGCTGATATTCAATACAAAGTGCTCGACCAATTATTGCTTGCGATGTCCCCTGAAAATAAAAATGAAGAAATCCAGAGTTTTCAGGTACAGGTCGAAGGTGGACGTAGTATCTCGGTACTCGTATCCCCTGTTCAAGTGCCCAGCCAAGTGAGTCGGGATACCAATTTAGAAGATGGTTGGGTTGTTGTGCTACAAGATATTACACACATCCGTGAAGCAGAAATCGCGCGTGTTCAATTCATTCAAGCTGCTGCCCATGACATGAAAAATCCACTCAGTGTTACGCAAAAATCAATCAGCATGTTAACAGATATGATTAGCAGCGATGATGCGATGATGGTTGAAGTTTTAGGAATTGCAAATAGTGGCGTGGGACGTGTTCAGCGTTTAATTGATGATTTGCTCAATATTGAAAAAATCGAAAGTGGGTATCAATTCACTTTAGATGATCTTGATGTGCGTGAAATGTTATATGAAATCAGCGCACAATCGCAACCGCTTATGCAAGCACATAACATTGATTATAAGATGATAATTGCTGATGATGTGCCGTTCAGTATTCGTTTAGATCGTGAATGGATACAGCGAGCGCTACACAATTATTTAGAAAATTCGAGTAAATATGCGCCAAATGGTAGTGTCAAATTTAGCATTCATGCCTCGAATGGTAATCTGTACTTTGAAGTGATTGATAACGGACCGGGGATTCCCCTACAAGCCCAAGCCCGTTTGTTTGATCGTTTTTATCGTGTGGATAGCCAGCGTAACGATGTAAGTGGCAGTGGTTTAGGACTTGCGATTGTAAAATCCGTCGCAGAAGCACATGGCGGTATGGTTTATGTGCGTAGCAAAGAAGGTGATGGCAGTACATTCGGTATGCGGATTCCGATTAGTTAAGGATATCCATTGCCACAGCACACACAACATTCACTCAATGGATCATCGAAAATCACCCATTGGCGTTGTCCAAATTGCGGACAATGTCTCTTTACGACACCCTATATCGCATTACCCAAACGGTGTGGCATGTGTCATCAAACGATTACGTGGGAAGAATTAGGCAATCATCCTAGGCGTTGGCGTTGCCCTAATTGTGGTCAAACGTTGTTCACTGCACCTGATGACAAGCCACCTGATATGTGTGATTATTGCCAAGATTTTACAACATGGGCGCGTATCTTTGACTAAGTCTATCTATGATTTGTCAATTGCTTGGCGAATTGACTTTGCTGTTTCAATAAAGGGTTGTGTATACATCATATCGAGTTGACGAGGACGCTCTAAGGGTATCTCAATGTCAGCAACAACACGTCCCGGTCTACGGCTTAATACAATCACACGATCTGCTAACAATACGGCTTCATTAATATCATGTGTCACCATGATGACCGTTTGATGATATTGTGCCCAGATGCGTAGTAAATCAAAACTAATTGTCTCGCGTGTGAGGGCATCTAATGCGCCAAAAGGTTCATCCAATAATAAAATATCAGGTTGTTGGATCAGTGCGCGTCCGAGGGCGACACGCTGCGCCATACCACCTGATAATTCACCGGGATAAGATTGTCCGAATGCTTCTAAGCCTAACAAAGGTAAAATATCTCGCACAGCTTGGTCGCGTTGTAGTTTAGACATTTCGGTCATTTCAAGCGGTAAGCCAATATTATCATGCACCGTGCGCCAAGGCATGAGCGTGGCATCTTGAAACATCATGCCAACGCCTTCATGCGGATCAGCAACAGGACGATCTTCTATCAGAATCTTGCCTGAGTTTATCGTCTGCAAGCCTGCAATTGCTCGGACAAGGGTACTCTTCCCACTACCACTTTGCCCTAATAAAGCGACAAAAGAACCAGCCTCCACATACAGGGAGACTGGACCTAATGCTGACAATATTCCGCCGTCGTTTGATGGAAATTGAACAGTAACATCGTTAACTAAGATATTCATTCATCACCATCAGGCAAAAAGTCATTGGTAAAGAATGTTTCAACATCGGCAGCATCATCTAATAAGCCGAGGCTAATGAGTGTCTCTTGCATATTGACCCATGATTCAGTGTCAGAGAAGCCGAGTTGTTCTGCATCCCATAAATCAATGGTGGCAAGGAGAACTTGGAATTGAAGCAAGGTGGCACTATCGAACATTTCTGATAAGGTTGCAAATTGAGCAAGGCGACTTTCCGCAATATCTTCGGGGCTTGGGTTATCTGTTAAGAAAATTTCTTGCTCAGTGGCAAGTGTTTCCAGTGCAACTTGAAAGTCATCACCAAGGGTCAAGCCTTCGATATAAGGCGCACTTAGCAGATAGGCGCGTGCAGGATTATTTATGGTTAATTGTAGGCTTTGATCCCAAATATCGACAAACGTAGCAACTAATTCAGGGTTCTCATCAATTGTTTGCTGATTAGTAATAATCCCATTGGACACAAGATTGAGAACTTCGCCAATTGGCAATACACTAATATCTGTCACATCACCGCAATCACCATTTTGTGCGCGGTTGGCAATTTGAAGTGGTTCATTATTCACATAGATAACCGATGCGTCTACCCCACCCACACAAAAGACTTCTGGTGCAGAAAAACCAATATTATCAATTTCAATATCGGCAATATCGAGTCCTGCAGAGTTTAGTAACGCAATGAGTCCTGAATAAGTTGCGCCAAAAGGACCGGGAATACCGATGCGTACATCCGCTAAATCTTCAATACTTTCAACATCCACGTCACTGGAATACACAATACCAATTGGGAATTGTTGAAACCATTCATAGACGTAAACAAGTGGGCGACCTTGTGACACAGCAACAATAACTTGCTCACCACTAATCACACCAAATTGATTAATATTTGAAGCGACCAAATCGGCAACTTGTGGTTCATCTAAGTACTGGAGATCAACTTCATATCCTGCTGCCTCATATAAGCCTAGCTCCAGCCCAACATAAGCAGGTGCAAATTGAATATTAGGGATGAAGGTCAAAAGTAGACTTTGTTCTTCAAGCTCCTCTTGGGCAACGCTCGTATAAGAAATGGCAAGTATCAATAACAAGCTAGCAACAAACATGCGTTTCAGAAATACAGACATCAAATTAGACCCTTTCTAGGATGTAAATTATCGGCTACGGCGTTGCCATTTAAGCAAATACCATTCCAATAGTGATATAGATGAAAATAATAAGAGTGCAAGTGCAGTCATTGTGAATACAGCAACAAAAACTAAGGGGGTATTGTATTGACTACGCGCACTAATGACGAGATAGCCTAAGCCTGCATTGGCATTCACGAACTCACCGACAACTGCACCAATAACGGCTAAGGTAACACTGGTTTTTAAGCCCGTTAGAAATATCGGCATGGCGGAAGGCACTTCTAACTTGAGGAAAACTTGCAAGGGTGAGGCTTTCACAACGCGCATCAGATCACGCAAGTCTCTTGGAACATTGCGTACACCCACAATCACATTCATCAATGTTGGGAAAAATACAATCACGGCTGTTGTGATGACTTTGCCTGTAATCCCATCCCGAAACCAAATAATGAGTAAAGGTGCATAAGCAACAACAGGTGTCGCTTGAAAGGCAACAATAATCGGAGATAAGAGGTCTTCAAGAATTTGAATGCGTGCGATCAAATATCCGAGGAATGCGCCTATGGTTAAACCATATGCTAATCCCAGCAGCATTTCTGTGAGTGTGACTGTGCTATGACGATAAAGCGTACCATCAGCGATACTTTCAAGGAAGGCATCCCAAACTTGAAAAGGTCCCGGAATGATAAACTCAGGATAAATCTTAGCTGTGAAAACATATTGCCAGCTTGCAATTATCAATGCCAATGTTAGCAAAGGTGCTAATCGACGTAACCATTTATAATTAAATTGTAGCGGTTTGGCATCAATTTTGTGCTTCTCGTAGCGTTTTGTTTTAACAGCCATAATAAAAAAACCCCTGTGTTAGACTAGAACAATCGGGGGTAGATGTATACAAAGTAACATAGACCATCGGTAGTATGAAAACTACACCATGGTTTATATCTTATTTGTACACAAACAAGGCACAACCACAAATAGCATGATTGGCTTTTCCTTCTCTCATCCGGACTATAACCGTCGGCTTTGGCTCTTATCCAAATCCACCGGCATCATAAGCGAACTATGATGACGCACCCAATTAATGGGCGACACGGGTCACGGGCTCGATATGCTTTTGGCATATCACACCGTCGGTAGGGACTTTCACCCTGCCCCGAAGGTTTGTTTGCTTGTATTCAATTATTGTTTAGATTATAGCAAAAACATCCTCTTTGTCTACTAATTTCGTAAACGACATGAAAAAAGTTTTGCTAACTCTCATTTATAGACGCATCGGCAATGGAATTGTTTACGGAATCTATATGAGAATCCATGACAAAATCATGTTGCGCTTTATCCATATAGACATCATCGTTGAGGGGTTGAGCGCTCAATAAGGTAAATAAGAAGCGTCCACCATTGCCTTGAGAATTGCCTTCTGCCCAAACTCGCCCGCCATGTGCTTCGATGATATGCTTGCAGATTGCTAACCCTAAGCCGCTACCTTCCCTGCCAGAGCGTGCGGTATCCACTTGATAGAATCGTTCAAAAATACGTTCACGTTGGTTATCAGGGACACCGGGTCCATTATCAAAGACACTGATGATAACATCTTCACCATCGGTAACAGCCGTCACTGTAATCACATCTTTGGGGGGTGACCACTTGATTGCATTACTAATCAGGTTGGTAAATACACGGCGGATATGGTCACGATCACAAAGTACAATCATCTTATCAGGGATATTTTGGACAACCGTAATCTGCTTATGTTCTAATTTTTCATGCAAACGTTCAAGGGCTACATCCATCATTTCTTGAACCGATTCATCAACCAATTTCATGATAGATTGTCCTGATTCAATCATTGAAAGATCAAGCAGTTCTTGCACAACATCTTCGAGTGCGCCAACTTCAGTGGATATTTCCCGTAATGAGGTAATACTAGCTTTGCGTTTGGGTCGATCATCTTCGTGAAATAAGCTATCAATAACAAAGCGTATTTTGGTAATGGGTGTGCGTAATTCATGCGAAATATTCGCAACCATATCTCGTCGGGCACGATTTAGGCGCACAAGCTGCGTAATATCTTGGATTGCGATCCCGATTAAAAATTGATTGTCGCCATAACGAATTACTTGAGTACGCGCGCGATAATATCGTTTGCCTAATACAAATTGCTGTTCAAGTGTTTCATCTTCAGTTGTTGATCGTTGAATAATATCATCTAAATCAGGGGCATCTAGTACGTCGACCAGATGTTTACCAATCGGATTTATGCCTTCAAATAGCGCTAATGCACTCTGATTATGTGCAATCAGTGTGTGAGTGTCATCCAAAACTAGCACATAATCATATGAGACATTGGTAAAAGTCGATAATAGCGCCTCGTTATGAGTAGACTCAGTTTGATAATTACAAACTTGATCTTCAAATGCCTTAATGGCTATCATCTGAGCATTATGTTTTTCATTTAGTTGGTGTGATTCTTCGCGTAAAGATGTCACAGTCTGCTGTAACGCAGCATGCTTTTGTTTGATGATGTAGCGTTCATAAGCCAGATAGCATATGACTAAAACACACAAGGCTATTATACTGATTAATGCAAGATTCATCCTAAAGTTATTACCCCTCGAAACGATACCCGACACCACGCACGGTTATGATGCGTCGTGGATTTGAAGGATCATCTTCAACTTTTTCACGTAGCCAACGAATATGCACGTCAACAGTCCGTTTATCGACAAAATAATCATACCCCCACACCTTTGTGAGGATAAGGTCACGGGATAAAACGGCATTCTTATTTCGCATCAATTCAGCTAATAAATCGAATTCTTTATTACTGAGCTTAATTTCTTCTTCGCCTTTGAAAACACGGCGACCTGTTAGGTTAACTCGGAGATCATCTACTGATAATTCATCTTTAATTGGCTCACCAGAACGTTCTTCGATACGTCGTAAAACAGCACGAACACGCGCTAAAAATTCGCCTAATCCAAATGGTTTGACCATATAATCATCAGCACCACTTTCAAGACCAACAATTTTATCAACTTCTGTTCCGCGTGCTGTTAACATAATAATAGGCGTACGTCCAATTGAACGTTCATTACGGATCATACGGCATAAACTCAAGCCATCTAATCTCGGCAACATAATATCCAAAACAAGCAAGTCAGGTTTTTCTGCTCGCATTTTATCCCAACCAGCTTCGCCATCAATAGCGATAGATACATTGTATCCTTCAGCACGGAGTTTTTCAGCAAGATTATTTGCGAGTGTTTGTTCATCTTCAATAATTAGGATTGTTTCGTTCGCCATTTGATTCTCTCTATGGGTAAACAGGGGTTAAATGTAGCAGTAGTGTAATAAATCAGCGTTAAGTTTTGCGCTCAATTACTTAATGTTCACATATCCCACGTACGAATACCGTGTAAAGTTTTTGCATGACGGATTCCATTACGAATCGCTTGTGTCATCACTTCGGCAGCAAACGAGCCAATAACAGTGGTATCAGCAGGGATTTCTCCTGATGCTAATGCAAAAATTGTATCACCATCCCCTGTTGTATGAGCAGGATTTACGGCTCTGGCAATCCCATCATGTGCCATTTGGGCAACCTTTGTGATTTGTGCTTTGCTGAGTTGTGCATTGGTAGCAATTGCACCAATGACGGTATTTTGATGCGGATCAGTCTGAGGTGGATTTTGTGCAAACTGCTTTAACAAGTTAAGTGTGCCGATAAATTGTCCATCATCATCACGAACACCCGCCATAATTGTGCCATCTTCATTAATGACATCACCGATTGCATTAACAGCAACAATAGCTGCAACCCACAAGCCATCAGCAATTTCCATACTAGCAGACCCAATGCCACCTTTTGTACCAAATTCAGCACCTCGGATTTTGCCGCAGAATGCGCCTGTACCAGCACCGACAGAGCCTTGTAAAACGGCGTTCATCGTCGCATTTTGGGCAGCTTGGTATCCCATATCAGGATCAGGACGAACAGTGCTATCGCCAACATTGAGATCAAATAAGATGGCAGCAGGCACGATGGGTACTAGATAACCCGCACTCGACTGATAACCTAATTTATTATCTTCGAGATATTGAACAACCCCTTGAGCAGATGCTAATCCAAAAGCACTACCACCTGATAAAACGATAGCATTTACTTCAGACACATGATTATGCGGTTGCAAGAGATCTGTTTCACGGGTGCCGGGCGCACCACCCCGCACATCAACACCCCCAACTGTCTTTGGTGGACAGATAATAACAGTACATCCTGTTGCAGCGATTTCATTCGTGACATGCCCAACTTTAAAGCCCGGTACATCTGTTAAGGTGTCATTCGCCATTCTGCTGACCTTTTATGCTGTATTGATGTGGTATATTTATTGTATGCAAAGCAAGCAAAAGCGAAAGGGCAGACTATGTTGCCCTATCGTGGCTAGTCAAGTTGCAAAATCTGATTCAGGTATTCAATTGCAGATTGTAAAACGACATCATCTTCTGCAAACAGTGTTTCTATTGTCACAGGGACACGTACATCAGGTACAACACCAATACCTTCAATATGGATTTCACCATCACTATCCACAGCACGCGCTATCGTGATCTGCACGGTGATATTATCGGGCATAAAGAATTGTGATACACCGCCACCCAAGCCTGCTGTCGGATATTGTCCAACAATGGTGGCTCGATCTTGAATGGTCATGTTATATGAAAAGAATTCACAAGCACTAGCACAATTAGGTCCTACTAATACAACGACTTCGCCATCATAACGTAGATTTTCGGGTGGCAAGATAAAAATATCGCTAGAATCGAGATCAAAGTAAAAACTGCCAAGGCTATCATCATATGACCCTGAGTTACCCAATACAAGTGGTTCTTGGAAGAAGTAAGCAGCCATCTGATCTGCTAAATACCCACTACCACCGCCATTATTACGCATATCAATAATAATTGCAGGAATATCATCTGCTATAGCTTGCTCTAGCATACGCTCCCATAATTGAATTGATAGGCGATCATTATCAGAAAAACTTGTAATCTCAACGCGCAGAAAATCGCCAATTAAATCATATTGCACAGGGAGTTCATAGCCTGTCAAATCTACTGCAAACGAGGAGAATGCAAAACTTTCGATTTCACTCTCGGCAGTTAATGTTACTGTTTGCTCGCGTAAGCTACTGGGATTACGATAGGTAATTTCAACATCTGTGCCAATTGAATAACGTGTTATATAGCGTAACTGCTGTAATCGTCGGACATGATCGGTACTGAATGGTTCAGAATATGCAAATGTTGCTGAAATTGCATCATTAATGGGAACACCATCAATCGCAATAATTTCCGCTTCAATTTCAATATTAGCTCTGTCAGCAGCGCTATTGTTTGTCAGATAAGATACAATTACTCGATTATCATCTAATTGGCGCAATGCCAAGCCGAGTCCACCATCGGTATTGAATACCGCTTGTTCATAAGTAGCCAATGTGAGTGACATGCTGATGTGTCCATCAGGAATTTGCCATAGGAAGTCTTGTAGTGTCAAAGAAAAGAGATCAGGATCGTTATTAGTTTCTGCCAGTTGTATGCGATCAGCATACGTGCTGTATAGTGCATCCCAATCCATCGTATAATAATCTGTAAAGGCATATTCATTACGGAATTTTTCAACCATTGCTAAGAACGCTTCACTGTAGCTCAGATCAGAAAAATCATCTGCTTCTGCCCCTTCCCCTTCTAGCAAGTCAATCACTGGTTCACGGCTACGATCAAAAGTGAATACATCGCTATCCATATTCACGATTGTGTAGCCTTGAGGGACAATCACAAGTGGATCATCTTCCGTGAATAACATCTCATCCGCACCAAATCCAGATGGAAAGGCTTGCCCTTCGACGGGGGCATAAATCAATATTGTTCCGCCAATATATTCACCGCGATTTTCGACTAATCCACTGACATCAGCCGACGCATAAGCGCCTGACCATCCGCCACCATATAAATCACGCTCTTCTAGGAACGCATCACCAAATGTATTTGTCCAATACGCAACCTGAAAAATCATAATACCAATATCATCTTCATCATCATTATCAACATCATTAAGCGGTGCTTGAGGGACAAGTGGTAAGGATAAACTATAGCCAAATGGAGATTCAAAGAAGTTAGACGTAATCTGCCCTAGCTGTTGTGATGCGACAGGAATGATATAGTTTTTATCTCGTGTTACAAAGCCTGTTTGATCTTCTAAAACAATGAGCGGTTCAGATACACCTAAAGTAAAAAATGCATTGGTGTAGGTTACATCACCCACAATAGCAATAGGTCCGCCTTCGTCATTAATAATTTCCGCAGGCAGAATATCGTCATTGGTTTCGCCGATTGCCCAGACTGGTATTGAAATTATCAATAATAGTATAGCTATAGGAATGATAAAGAGAGTTTTTCGCATTATAAACCTTCACAATTCTGATCAAATACCATATTAGCAAAATTCTATCACGAAGATATGAGGAAAATATGACGAGATATGAAATTCAAGCTGTGAAGTTATAAAAATAGAGGGATAAGGAAATAAGATAGCCAGCAGTGGTACGAAATGTGTGAATCAAAAAAGAGAGGCACTATGTGAGGCTAGCTAAGTTACAATCAGTAGAAAGTTTACATTAGGTTGGCAGCGACCTACTCTCCCACACCGCTTCCAGTGCAGTACCATCGGTGCTTGCGGA
>JBAUIA010000483.1:0-6101 GCA_049680565.1 Phototrophicaceae bacterium | reverse complement strand
TATAGCGTTAAAATTTCCGCTGCCCTTGCCCTTCAGCTATTGCTATTGCTCTTCAGCACTTTTCTTTAATCACCATCTAAACCACCTCGCCGCCTAGCCGCGTAGACGATTGTCGCCAAAAAAAAATTGACAGTGAAGCAAAAAACATGTTACCATGAGGTAACACAATGTAATTTTATAATCGGCGTATACGCCGATAGAAAGTTTAATTTCAATGATGGAATTGATTCAAAAAATTACTGATACTGTCACCACTAACGGCGGTGAAATGGAATGGTCGGAACTAGTTGCAAGCCTAGACTATTCCGAACGTGCAAAGGTAGGGGATGCTTTGAAAGTTGCTAAAAATCAAGGCACATTACAGCGTGAAATTAGACGCGAAAATGGCGCTAATCTGCATGTCGTGAAATTGGTTGTGCCTGTCCCTGGTGGTGAATAATGGCGAAATTAATCTATACGATTGAGGATAGAAGCGGGGACAAATCAACCACTGAAAGGGAAGTTCCTTCACTGTTTGATATTCCTGCATTAAGCGAATTTGCCGTTTCATTTGCTGAAATTCTGAATGATTTTATTAATGGTCGAATCGTGTCATGTGAATTATGTTTCGGTGTTGATATATCAACCCTAATCAACAATGACATTATTCTAAACACCGATGTTGAAAGTGTAGGACGTTTTGCTTTTGTCACTGGCGCAGGCAATCCAGTTAAAATGAATCTACCTGGTATTGATGATACATTTTCAATTGATGGTACAGACGATTTAGACCAGGCAGACCCCGCAATAGCGGCGGTTATAACCATGATGGAAAATGGAATCGTTACGGCAGGCGGCGCTATTGCCCCTAGTGACATCGGTGAAGAGACCATCACAGACCTATTATATGCGCGTGAAGGTACGCGTGCTTCAGGGAGTAGGCGATAATGTCAGCAATTAAATTAGTAGTCAATTTTGTTGATGATAAAAACAAAAAATCATCAACAAAAATCAATATCCCGACGGGCTTTACAATCAGCAATTAT
The DNA here is from genome assembly GCA_049680565.1 of Phototrophicaceae bacterium. GTDB lineage: Bacteria > Chloroflexota > Anaerolineae > Aggregatilineales > Phototrophicaceae > JAUZRW01. The sequence goes on along the minus strand of JBAUIA010000483.1, from coordinate 5,076 downwards.
CTTGAATTTGCTGATGGTGCAGTGCAGATTTTAGCCAATGCGAGTCGCAGCCGCGTAACGGGAGCAGCCCTTTGTGTGAAGGTTGATTTGTCAGCCGCGAGTATTCGTCCTGTAGCCCTTGCATTTTCGGACGTAGCAGAAAAAGCAATGATAGTGTTACGCTCATCTGTAGCAGGTTTATTTAGTAGAATGAAAATTCCTACATTAAATGAATCTGTATTATTTCCTAATAGTCGGGTTGTAGACCCTGCTAATCCAGATGCTGCCGCGCTAATCACTGCCCTTGAAGATGGTATTAATGTCGTAGGCATTGGTCAAATCATCCAACCCGTAGACTTACGCGGCAATGATCTAGCGGAGGTTGTTAGCGCCGAAGAAATGTTTCGCAAATCCTAATTTGCTTAATAGTGTCATCCTGCCGCCGCACGATCAACCCCTGGTAGGTGACACTTTAACAACTTTAACGCTTAACACCGATGCACGATCATTAATTGTCAGTGCCATTGCAGAATATTATCAGGAAGCAACGCTAGATAATGCTGACAATGATGACATAATCTCACAACTTTTTTTAGACTTGTACAATTAAAGCATTGCCCCAGGCAGTGCTTTATTTTATTAGACAGGCAAGCAATGAGTGAACAATACGACAGACAATTGATTGATGAAGATTTTAAGCAACGCGTGGCAGATATAGGCGGCTTAAATTTGTCACTGCCTGCCCCAGATATTTATGATGAACCTGTCAGATATTATAAGGCTAATTTGCAATGGACAGGCATTATAGAATCTATGGTTGATTGGTTGGCAGATGTTGCCCCCTGGCAAGATGCCACCAATGAGGATTATTCAGGTATACGGCAGGTTATCAGATATATCAAAGGAATAGAGATTCCAACCTGTCAGCTATTCGGTATGCAAAGCAATTTTATAAGCTATTCCCCGAACAATCCTTACACCGAACCGAACACGATTCCCCCAGGTTATGCAGAAACCCCATTCAATGTTTACGACGGCGGCGGCTCACAACCGCCAGACTACCAGGCAGGCGATATTTTCGTACCCTTCACTGCTATCAATCTAAACCCGTTCGATCTCTTCACGGGCAACCTGCCCCAGATACAAATAGGCATCCGCGGAGCTGCTGAAGTAGAATTCAAATTTTTACAATATCCCCTGGGGGGTGCTGTAGTGGTATCGGTAAACAACCCCCCAGATATTGGGGATATAATCGGCGGCATTGTCGGCGGCAATGGGGTCAATATCATTGACCTTGAACTTGATATAACAGCAATCCCCCCAGAAACCGACATATTATTAGAGAGTGATTTAACTATCACCCAGGAAGAGAATGAAGAAAGTATCATCTATCTCACCTTCATACCTGTCTTAGATGATAGCCTTATACCCCTACGCTATGGCGGCGGTATTCGTGCGATTGAGATATGCGGCAGTGCTGAAGTATACAACCCTATCACCAATGAAAATTACAACCCTAATCAATATCAGGAAGGATTAATTGTGACAACTTATGAAGAACTATGCGCGGCGGTATCATGTGGAATGTTGGATGTATTCGCACGTGCGCTTAATGGCAGCTCTGGTAACACCCTATCACAAATCACATTAGACGAAAACGGGTTGCCCGTCATCACTGGCAGTGCTTCAGGCGGCGCATTGTCCACTGATGCCAGGCGCAACAGGATGGCACTTTGCGAAATTATTGAGAGTCGCCTAGAGGAATACATTGTTGATTACAACGATTTTTATCTAGGGAGTAGCCCCGAACAATTGCAAATAATGGAAACATTCCTCACATCAAAATACATGATGACGGCGAATGTTACCCAGGCAGTAGCAAATTACAACGATCACATACTAGCAACTAATCCAGCCCCTAACCCAAATTTAGACGGATTAGACAGGATATTCTATTGTGAAGGTATCATCAAACAAAAAGTGTCTGCCTGGATTATTGATGATCTTCAGGCAGATAAAGTATTAAGATTGAGCATGATTGATGCATTGTCACAGGATCAGCTTGATTCATGGTTTGCTGAAGGAACAAACACGATTAGCGATGATTATATCAATTCAGCTTGCTTTATTTTTGAACCCTTCACAATCACTGTAGATGCTCAAGATTTTATTGATAAAGGCAATAATTTAGCTTTTGATACGGCAAGTTTAGTAAAGCCAAATAGAATCTATAATGTGAAAATATCAGGTCAATTTACTAATGGCACAATTATTTTCGATGGGATGTTCAACAAAACTGGGGCTGTTATACAATACGCCCCATTACGATTTGCTGATTCAAACGGCAATGCTGGAACAGTGCCTAAAACACAACCCACTTACAAGTTAGGCGAATACAATGTTATCTACGAAACAACAGGTAATATAACCCTTGCATGGACTAGATCTAGTAATGTCGGATGGACAGGGACAATTACACTATTGATGATTGATACGGGGTCTAGGATATAGGGCAGGATAATGAACATTGATAGGATAGCAATCAAGATATTAATTGGTATTTTAATTGTATGGGGTCTATGCTCATTTGCCTTATATGCTGATTTAGCATTTTAACGTAACACCCCGGCATTGTTTTAACCGTGTTTTTATTTGACACGGTTTTTTATTTGTGTTAAATTAATCGTAACGACAAAAAACACGATTAAGGATTAAACAATGTCTAGCAAACGAATTGATAGTGTATGTGTAATGTGTGGTTCGGATTATATCGCTAAATCGTCTAAATCTCGCTATTGCAGCGATTCTTGCAAGTCTGCCTATCATCGGCTCAAGAAGTCTAATCTTATTCATGCTGGTATGGATAGCATCTTGCAAACTATGCGAGATATGATTGATGCAATGGAAAATAATCCAGAAATATTCATGTCACAAGGGATACTCGCATTTGAGAAAATGTCACAAGCATTTGAGAAAAATTTACCACTGATGGAAGGCGTTAGATGCTTACGTAGTGGTCAAACTATGTTTACACGCTCAACGGCAAAAAAATGTGATTTTTGTGACAGTGCTTACAAAAACTCAAGTGATAAAGGGGTCAAATCGCGTTACAATTCAGCATGTAGGTATACTGATATAGTTTTTTACGATAGAAACGATTTTAACATCAATTTGAGCGGTTATGACGCTTTTAAGAATTGATAGTAAAATGCAAGCGATACGATTTGTTTACGATTATTCATATTATGAAAGGTTTGAAAATGTCTAAAAAAGAATATCACGCTATACCAAAATTCTATTATCTGCCTGATTCCTGGGGCGTGCCTGATGGCAAAACAAAGCTATCTAGTGTGAGCTGCTCTTGTGGGCAGGTTATGAACTGGATAGAAAGCGAATCAGTAGATTGTGGGGCAGTACATCATTATGAATGTCCAGATAGGCATACAGCCTATTCTGAATGGGATTTGATAGAGAATTGCTAGATTATGCTTGCATATAATGCATCATGCATTATATGCAAATGAAAGGTATAGAATCATGCTTAAGTATGAAGTGATTATGAATCGCTTAAAACTCACAAAAAAAGAGATACAACAGTCTATCGAATTCAGTTATGAGGAAGATGACTGTACACAATGTTATAGGCAAGGATTAATTGACTCACTTGCTATGCTTGAATGGTTGTTCGAGACAATCGAACAATTCCATGATGAGCAACTATTAGAAGATAAACTCACTAGCGATGCTACAGTATCACCTAATCAGATACCTTTACCATTAGACCATTAATGATAAGTTCTAGCCTTAATAGTGATAAGTTATCCCAAACGATATGAACATCGTTTGGGATATTTTATTCTGCCCTGCCTGCCTGCCCTGCCTGCCTGCCCTGCCTGGGTAATGTCAGCAAGCCCCTAGTAATAGGGGTCATTTGCTAAAACGATAAAAATAATTTATACTGTTATCTATCGGTGGGGCAGTCGGATAGGGCAGGCAGGCAGCCACCAATAAAAATAATTATCAATAATAGTAAACAAAAAGAAAAACCCCACTCGTCGAAAATGGGGCAAGGGAAAAGATGAATTTATCTGTACATCCAGAACTAGCTAGATTAGCCACCAAATCCAATTTACAAATTGAATTTGTCGTGTGGTCTATTCTGCAATCTGATGTCACAGAAAATAACAATAGTTCCCACTATACCAAATCCCAGGTTAAAAAGCTATTCACTCTAAAAAAATTCACACCCAGGCAATGGACTAGAATCTTTAATAAAGGGATGGGCATTTTCTGGGGTGCTGATTATAAGAATCTCTTCATGAGGTCAAGCAAGCGAGTCATAAAATCATTGCAACAAATCAGCAATGACAAAATTGATACCAGGGATTGCTTCAGTAAAATGATTGTAATCAACACTGAAGGCATCACAACAACCCAGGACATACGCGCTATGCTTTATCATGCATGGTTCTTAGCGCGTGGTAGTGTGACAATTGCACGCGATACGATACAAGACACCTTTAACCTGTCACACGATCAGCAGCGCACCTATGAGGCGATTTTAGGCGATAAATTGCGCGTGTATAGCAATCATTGCCACATAGATAAGCGCACCTATGACGAGAACCCCCAGGAACTACCTAGCTATACTTACTCTTTTGAGTTTGAAACCTTCTCACAGGATAAAGTGAGCAAAGTTACCAAACTAGCATTTCAACTTCCTAACACCTATGTTGCACGGACTCTTAATGGGGCTTATGCCACCAATACAAGAGAACCACAAAACGCACATAAGGCACGTTCGGCGCGGTTATGGCTTACCAATAAACGCTATAATCAAAACACGCTATATCATGCCAATATGCACGATTTTACTAGGTTTGGAACAATGGATAGTTATGTTTATGTCGGATTCCAACACACAAAAAGAATATTTTTATCAGGACATTATATCTAGTCGCTATATACCATATAGCGTTAAAATTTCCGCTGCCCTTGCCCTTCAGCTATTGCTATTGCTCTTCAGCACTTTTCTTTAATCACCATCTAAACCACCTCGCCGCCTAGCCGCGTAGACGATTGTCGCCAAAAAAAAAT
>JBAUIA010000482.1:0-2605 GCA_049680565.1 Phototrophicaceae bacterium | reverse complement strand
GCCCAACAACCCGGACCGGTATGCTCGTTGAAATCATCGGGATACATGGGGTCTTGCTGGGCAAGTTTTTCTAAATCAATATCAGGCGGAATGACATCTGCCCGTTTGGGTTGCGTTGCATCGTCGTGCATGATCGTCCTGAACTTTATCTGGTTGAGCAAAACGAGGGCATGATAGCCCATCATTCGCAAAAAGTGTAGCGACGGTTCGCCTACGCTGTCGTGATGTAGACAATTTAAGTTGCTGAATGGTTGAGAAAATTTGCCTGTTAAACAGGAGATAACAGAGAAAATTATCATAAAAAATGGCGTGTAGGGTTATGGTTGCGTTAGGATGGTTTGTGATAGATGTGCGGCATGATACCATATTATTGGATGCGATTTGTAAGGTGCATTATGCGATGATAGCACAGGGTTGAGGGGTGATGTGGGTCATATGACCGTTGATATGAACGGGATTGTTATTTGAGGCAATAATTTTGGTGATCGATAGGGGGCGAGGCACGCCTCGTCCCCTACAGGATGACTATTCTTGGATGAGTGTAATTGTGCCTAATGACAGCATATCGCCTTCACTATTGCTGAGGCGTTCGCCTGTTTGCCAATTATAAAGCACAAGGAAAATACGATACTCCCCTGCGGATAAATCACGGCGATCCACTGTGATTTGCATCGGTACAAAGCGATCATACGGGATACCTACATCCTGCGATGCAACAACATCACCTGATGTGTCTTGGATTTGAATGGATACGGAATGGCTATCGGGCTGGACGCTTTCATCTAAACGCCAAGCTAGTTGGGTGATAATCGTATCCGCATCTGAGAAAACGATGTAATCTACCAAGGTGAAATTTTCAATTTGGATTGATCCTGCGAGATCATCTTGGTTGCAATAAACATGCGAACGCGCATATAAAACCAAACTGAGATCAGCGTTCATGAGAGGGGTATCACACACGATAAAGGTCGCGTTCATCATGGCGACAAAATCATCATGGACTTGATTCAAACCAAAGGTACGGTTTGCGCCATACCAAACCCGTTGACTGCTGGCGATTTGCTCACTTGCCCATGCGCGCGTTGCCTCATTAATATCATAGAGTGAGGCAGTGGTGATGGTGGGCATCGGAATATTCCACGTTGAATAGCTTAAGGTATCTTGGATATACCACGCTTGGGAACTCGTGCCATTGTAAAAGGCAAATAAATCCGACTGTGACCCATCTGCGCGTAAAATTTGGGTGATGCTGCGTAAGCGTGGCGTTTCTGTGCCTGCGATACTGGCATTAAAATCGCTGTTGAGATTGGCTAAGATGGCATTGCTAAACCATAAAATGGGGATGAGCATTAACAAGGCGATACGGGCGTGCTTTTGGCGGATGATGCTAGCGAGATATTGGCTAACAAATAAGATGGCAGCAGCAAGCCAAACCGCAAAGGGTATCCATAAGAAGATAGCATAGCGCAAGCGTGCAGCTTCGAGGATATTGAGCGCTTGATTGGATAAAATCAGAATTGCTGTGCCAAAAATCGCAATGCTGACGACCATCCGTAATTGGGATTGTTGCTGATAGGCGACAAAAATACCGATGAACATCAATAAGAGTGTGATGATATTCAAGCCATTGCCGATGTAATACAGCAAGCTATCGATCACCAACAACGGAGGCATCGCTACGCCTTCGACATTGCCTGCATCAAAACGGGTGAAGCCTTCCAGAAAAGCGGGCAATTGTGGCACAAAAGTGAGTGCCATCAGCACACCACAGAGCGGAATCCAGAGCCAATTGCGATTTTTAGGCACAAACAGCAGGTGATAAGCTGCCAGTGCAATCAGTAGCATCGCAGCGTAATAATGGGCATAGAGCAAGCCGACTCCTGCCAATATAAACACAGCATATGCCCAAGGCGAGGGTTTTTGTAATATCCGCGCATACGACCACAATAATAAGCCTGAAAAAATGGTGATGAAGGTGAAGGCACGCAATTCGTGGGCGTAATGGACGGTAAAGGTTGAAAAGCCGAAAATAAGCGCTGATAAGACCCCCGTAGCGCTGGAGTGTGTGGTATCACGCCCTAAGCGATAGCTGATTGCGATTGCAATCGCTGCAAATAGGAATGCGGATACCCGTAAAGCAAATTCTGACCAACCAACCAACGCGCCCCACGCTGCAATCACCAAAGGATAGCCAATCGCTTGATAGGGATCATCGGCTTGGATGCTGGCATAGAGTGCGCCGAGTGAGGGTTCGCTATAAGCTGCACCGCCTGCATTACGGACGGTAAAGACTTCATCGTACCAAAAGCCATCCTCATCGAGATGACTGCCAACTAAAGCGGTGAATAGGCATAGCATCGGCACAAGCCATGCCCAATGAAGTTGATGTTTTAGAGCCAAACTGCGTCTCATTTCTACCCTGATTTTGTTATCTGTATTGTAACAAAGGAATGCCGATGGCGACAATGGAACGATGCGGTGGTAGGGACGCATCAAACGGGACGGCACTTGACCGCCCCTACACATTCGGTTCAAAACCGAATGCTACAAAAAACTGAAAACTCAATAAATGGGTTTTTTTAGCAGATGTTCACTAAACAATAGC
>JBAUIA010000481.1:0-32705 GCA_049680565.1 Phototrophicaceae bacterium | reverse complement strand
ACTATTTACTATCGTCAAAAGACGATCTGAGGAATAACTTTAGTGATAAGCATCAAGGGGCAGCAATGATTACCTACGTCCATGGCGATTTATTCTATAGTCCAGCGCGTGTATTGGTGAATCCTGTCAATACGGTTGGGGCAATGGGATCAGGCACAGCCTACGATTTTAAGCGCTTCTTCCCTGATATGTATGAACATTATCGTGATTTATGCCAACGTGATGAATTTGCTATCGGTCAATTGATGCTCTATCGCACACCGCATAAATGGATTCTTAATTTTCCAACGAAACGTCATTTTCGGGCAACAGCCAGTCTCGATCATATTGAAGATGGGCTGAAAAAATTTGTGCGTATTTATGCCGAACAAGATATTACATCGGTATCATTCCCTGCTTTAGGAATTGATGAAGATGGTCTGGCTTGGGATGAGGTCAAACCGATCATGGAAAGCTACCTCGAACCCTTGCCGATGTCGGTCTATGTTCATATCCATACTGATAAAACGGCAGATGCACGCCGTAGCACACGCGCCATGAAAACGTGGCTCACTGGACGACCTAGCACTATATCATTTGAGGTGTTTTGGAAAGAATTGTTAAGAATCGTTCAAATAGATATAGATGCAAAATCACATATTCCATTTAAAGCCGTTGCAACACCTGCTAAAGGGCGACAACGCCTCAGCTTAAAATTAACGCCACGTCGCGGTGATAGTGTCTTCCTACCTGAAACCCAATTGCGCGATTTATGGCAATATGTCACCCGTGCAGGGTATGTGTTACCTCAAAATTTACCAGCAGGCTTAGAACAACACGCCAGCATGATTATGATTTTACTCGCTCAGGTATCACTCTTGCGCCCAATACAACTAGAACGCCAAGATGGGGATGTGTTCACAGGCTTACAATATATTCCACCGATTGAACGCAAACCCAATACACAAATCGTCACAGCCAACTAATCACGAGAGGAAGCAGCCCTTATGGCACACAATGCCACCAAAATCTTTATCTCTTACGGACGCAAAGATGCGGGTGATTTAGCAAATCGCCTCAAAGATGATCTAATGGCAGTGGGCTATAGTGTTTGGCTTGATCTCAATCAAATACAAGGTGGCGCAGATTGGTCACAGCAAATCGAAGATGCTATTGAGCAAAGTGATATTATGCTTGCGCTACTCAGCCCAGCATCCTATAACTCGCAATGGTGTCGTGCTGAACAATTACGCGCGACGCGCAAAGGTAAACGCCTGATTCCGCTCCTAGCGATCACAGGGGCAGAAGTTCCTTTGCATCTGGAACACATTAATTATCTCGATTTTACGCAAGCTAATCGCTATGATGAAATGTTCCGTGATCTGATGAGCGACATCAATGCAGGGATTGCATTTCGTGCGCCCACGCCAACACTTGCCTCATACGGACAAGGTGGAGGTATGATTGCCACAGCGAGCGCACCTTATAAGAGTAGTCGTATCAAAGGTAGCTATAGCGATGAAAAACGAACCGCACCTGCTTATCGCCGTTTTTTACGCGAACTGCGTCAAGAACCGTGGCTCGGAGCGCGTTTTTGGTGGCCTTATTTCTTGTTTCATTTTACAGATATGCACGCATTGATTGATGCACTGATTGCCGATGAATTGCAATCACCTGTGTTACAAGGCGAAGATTTTAATACCCGTTGGGATAAATTTGTGCGCCTCTATTTTCGTCCGCGTACCCCTGACTTATTCTATGTCGAAGGTTTCCGCAGTGCTTTATCCACACCTGTCGAAAAATACGCGCCAATTCCAATTTATCTCTTATTTGATCTTGAAGCAGTCATCCTTGATCCCAATGCCCGTTTTGCTGATGGCGACCCCGAACAAACGAAGAAAACATATGCGACACCGCAGTATTTCCGTGATATGCCCTTTGAAGAAATTTATCACGATTCGTGGTTTATGCCTGACCAAAAAGAAGAAATTATCCGCTACCGAGAAGCACAAGTATTGATTCCCAAACGTATTGGGCTTGAATCCTTACAAGTCATCTGGTTACGCTCTCCTGCTGAATATGAAACCCTCCGTCAATTGATGCCTACCGAAATTTGGCATAAATGGCGCGATAAATTCACAGCGCGTACCGATTATCATCTATTCAATAATAAGCGCACCTATGTCCAATACGCAGCCCTTGAACCCGATCAATTACGCTTGACCTTCAATCCGTGTCAGGTGGATTGTAATCCCTTTGTCGCAACCGCAACCATTACTTATGGTGATGGTCAAATCATCACTTGGCAACAAGAAGACTTTATGCCACAAAAAGACCTGACTATTACCTTGCCACGTCAACAACCTTATACCGTTCAATTCAAATTAGATGGTAACATCGCCTACGCAGGGCAATTCCAGCCTGAAATGTCATTGTTGTAAAAATAACTTTGTGACTAAACGATGTTTAAACTAAACAAAAAAGAGGATGCAACAAGATCGTTGCATCCTCTTTTTCACTTATATGTATATGATAATTAACTGATGTTACGCACTTAGTTTTAAATCAGAGTAATTTAAGGTACAGGAAGCTCTTAAACAGTATTTTTGTACTGAGTGCTAGGTGCTGAGAAAAATTTATCGTTACTCAGCACCCAGCACTATTCATATACTCGAATTTTAGCTGTCATGACTCAATTTGAATATTTCGCGTAAGGTCAGTAATTAATTAACCCTGTGATTGATCGCCGTTAACAGCTTCGCTTTCCGTATCGACTGGAGCAGTTGGTTGTGCATTGGTATCGGTATCACCACCAACGGCTGGAATAGTGGGTAATAAGTTCGCTGGTGAAATACCACCCTCTGTTGTCGCAGCACTTACATTGGCATCGCCTGTATCCGATACACAACGGAAACCAACCCATAATGGATAATTTGATTCGTTGGGTGTTTCTGGTGAAGGAAACCATGATTGACGATGAACGGTGCGTGCAAAGAACGGCAAAGCGTTGAACGAACCACCTCGTAGAACACGTTGTGTACCGCCCGCAGGTCCTGTTGGATTAAGCACAGGTTGCCCTGATGCAATGGATTGTGCAGAAATTGTCTGATAATAACTATCCAGATAATAATCTTGAACCCATTCCGCAACATTACCAGCCATATGGCTCAATCCAAGCGCATTGTTGCCACCCGGTAGATCATCGACGTTTACAGTTGCATTCACATCACCTGTTACGAGTGGTTGCCGTACATTAGCATTAGTTGGTACCCACTCATTACTCCACGGATATACACTCGCTTGACCACCTGAGCGTGCTGCATATTCCCACTCAGCTTCTGTTGGTAAGCGTCGCCCGATTGTTTCACAATAGGCTTGTGCGCCATACCATGTCACACCATAAGCAGGATGATTACGGAGCGTTTCGTAATTAGCAGGGATACGGTAATTTGCACCATCGAATGCGAGTACCGCCGTTGTTGGGCGTTCATTCTGTGTTTGGATACATATGAAACCTTGGCATCCATCTAAGTGACGACTGCCTTGTGAGTTCAAATAATTCAAGAAGGCTTCATACTGGTTAAAAGTCACTTCATCAGGTTCAATCCAGAATGTATCTAATTGAACTTGAACCTGTGGTGTTGAATCTGTCCCATCTGCTGGGGAACATTGCCCGTTATCCCGACTGATACAATTTTGGGCAGCTTGTACGATTTCGAGGGAATCAGCACCATAAGTGAATGTGCCACCTGCTACTTCTACGAGATTACTCACAATACCTACAAGTTCTTCGGGTACATTGCTGCTACTAGCCGTTTCAATTGGATTTGTTGGCACAACAGACTGTGCTTCAGAATCGGGTGCGGTTAGAACTGCCGATGTCGGGGATGCGTCTACTTCGGTGACATTAGCATTGACCGCAACAGGCGTATTAAATGGCATGAGTGTTGGTTGAACAATAGCACCTTCAACCGCTTCTTCAGTTGGTTCAGATGTTGCCGTAACCACTTGTACAACAGCCGTTGCTAAAGGATCAGTAGTTGCCGTAACCACCTCTACAATGCGAATTGGCTCGGATGTAATCACCTCAGGTTCTTGTGGGCTATTGAACCCATTTAAAACATCGCTGGCAAATAATCCAAATAGAATTAACCCACCGCATAATAAACCGGGGATAAATCCGATAACTAGCCATTGCCATGCGCCACTCGCACGTCGTTGACCCAAACGATTATATTGACCCATAAAATGTGTCTCCTCATTCGATACTTACAAATTAGGATAGTCTGTAGTATCGCTGTTTTTCATCATTTAAACTATAGTTCTAAACCAGAACCGAATGCAGTTCAAGGTGAGGTTACTGATAATATGCTAAGAATGGCATAAGCCGTAGGTAATTCGTGGGGTGTCTAAACAAAAAGATGGCGATTTCGCCATCTTTTCGATCAGACTATGAGACTTAGCTTACATGACTGTTTCCAGTTGTGTAATAATGCTTGAATATACATTACCAAATGTCGTGCCGAATACTGCTAAAATGATAATTACAACAATGGCAACAAAAACTAGAATGAGTGCATATTCAACTAAGCCCTGACCATCGTCATTCTGTGGACGGTATAACATGATGAGACCTCCAAATGATAGAATGATAGGATTGCTCGTAAGCGAAACCTAGCTAAATATTATCATAGAAATTGAAATTTTGCAGATATATAATTTAATTCTTTGACAATACACTTGTTGCAATACATAAATTAATAGTGAGTTACTTGTATCGTCATACGATTTGTAATTATTATAGAACGAACATCAGGTGACAGAACACACAATAAAAACGTATAATTAGTACTGATCCGACCTTAGAATGAGAGCCATCATGCTCACTGTAACCAGTCCTTCTAATAATTCAAAAGCGGTGGATGGTATCCGCCCTGTTAATATTGAAACAGACCTAGCACCACTGGCTGATCTTATCGAACTAGCATTCCATGAAACAATGGATGAAAGTGGACGCGCTGCGATTCGTGAAATGCGTTATCTGAGCAAATTAGGCTTTGGCTTAAATTTATTATCACATATCAATGACCTTGTTTTAGGAATGAGCCAAGGATTTGTTGCCATTGCCGATCATAAATTAGTTGGAAATGTATCCTTATATCCTGCAAATTGGCATAAAGAGGTCGGTAAAGCATGGCTCATTGCCAATGTCAGCACGCACCCTGATTATCGTCAACGAGGGATTGCACGCGATCTCATGAGTAAGTGTATGGCTTTTATCCAGCAAAAAGGCGCAACAGATGCCATCTTACAAGTGGATTATGATAATCATCATGCCATTCATCTTTACGAAAGTTTGGGATTTCATAAAGAACGCGCTTTTACGCGATGGACACGCAGTGCATTAATATCTGCGCCGATGCCCAAAGATGACCTGCGTGATATTTTCTTTGCCAAGCCAAGGCGTGGTGATTGGGAGCAAGAATTTGATCTTGTTGCAACAACACGTACCAATGAACAAGGTGGGATTGGTTGGTTACGTCCGCTAGTGATGAGCGATTTCCGCCCCTCTATTTTACGTAGCATCACACAAGCCTTATCATTTACGGATAAAGATCGTTTCATTGTGCGCTCTGAAGACCGTAGTCATTTACTCAGTGCTTTGTGGGTAGAACGGAGTCTGAGCCGTACTACGATGACGATTTTTAAACATCCTGATACCGCAATGCGCTATACCGAAGCCTTATTATCTAATGTGGTGCGCCGTTATCGCTCAACGAGTTTTACAATCGAACATCCGCATGATGATGTTGCTATCACCGAATTGTTGGATAACTATCGTTTTCGTCCACGTCGTACGGTATGGCATATGCGCTATTCCTACTAAAATTTACACTCAGTTTACGAATTGATAGTGTTTCGATGATACTTAACCAGCATACTATCCAAAATGAGCCAATATGACTTTTGATACCTTGCAATCATCACTGCTCATCCGCCAACTGCTAGCCAATAATCTTGGAGATGCTGATGGCACGGACAATTGAGCATTTTACAAGTAGTGGACGGCAAATTTTACGCTTATCACAAAATATTGCGATTCGCCTACAGCATGATCGCATCACACCCGATCATCTTTTATTAGCGATGGCGCGTGCTGCCGATACAAATGCGTATTTTGCACTGCAAGATGTCGATATTATTGAAGGTAAGCTGGCGCGTTATTTATCGGTGGTGCATCCTGCAAGTAATGACCATCCATTACGTTTTGATGGGGTACAATTCGCTGATGAAACGCAACAACTATTTCATCTTAGTCGTATTGATGCTACCTTGCGCGGTGATGATTACATTGCATCAACACATTTACTTATTGGGATGATGCGCTTACCAAATGCTTTAATTGATGATGTGCTGACACATTTTTCATTAGACCGCAAAACGGTGATTAAAGCAGCCGAATACTATTTTGAATATTCCGTCGAAGTCCCGAAACATCGTATTCCAATTGCGCTCAACGAAACTGATGATCCAATCGGTTGCCTAGCTGCACTCCGAGATGCTTTGAACGCCTTAATCCGAAAGAGATAAGACCTATGAGTGACCGCATTCTAATTGTCGATGATGAACAACGTATCATTGATCTTGCCCGTATGTATCTTGAACAAGCAGGGTATCAAATTGATAGTGCTACAGATGGCTTAGTCGCATTAGATAAAATTTTGACCAATGAACCCGATCTCATTGTATTAGATTTGATGTTACCCGGTTTAGATGGTCTTGAAGTTTGCCGTCGAGTTCGTGCTAAATCAGATGTACCGATTATTATGCTAACGGCTCGTAGTGATGATATTGATAAAATTGTTGGCTTAGAACTCGGTGCAGATGATTACCTCACTAAACCATTCAATCCACGCGAACTGGTCGCACGTATTAAAGCGATTTTTCGTCGTAGCACAGCCAAAGCAACCGCTTCAACGCAGTCTGTGATTAGCATTGGCAATATGGAAATGAACCCACAACACCGAACTGTCTTAATTGCAGGGAATCCAGTTGATCTGCGTATGAAAGAATTTGATCTACTGATGACCTTTGCTGAAAACCCGAATATTGTATTCAGCCGTGAAAAATTGCTCAATGTGGTGTGGGGCTACGATTTTGCAGGCGAAACGCGCACCGTTGATGTGCATGTGGCGCATCTACGCCATAAATTAGCTGATATGTCGCCAGTTATTGATACCGTTTGGGGTGTCGGCTATAAATTAGTGGAATAACAACCTATGCTCAAGAAATTGCAAAATCGATTATTTGCATCTTATTTGCTCGTGCTGGTGATAGCACTGGTGCTGGTTGGCTCCGTGACGATTACGACATTAACACAACGCGAAGCACCGCCTGACTTCACATGGAATCGGCTTGAGTTGCTGCTGACAGGTTTTACATCGCAACAATTCATCCGTGATTTTATCTCAGCCGAAGTGCGTGGCGATAACATCGCAGATACGCTTGATAATTTTTCTATGACCAACAATGTTCGGGTTATGCTGGCAATTGGTGGGCGTGATCTTAATCAAATTGTGTATGATTCGGATGGGGAATATATCGGAAGAAATGCCCCACGCTTTGATGAAGTGAATCGTGCGCCACAACGTGGGCGTGATGGACCGATTAATGAGCGTATGGCGTTTGGGCGCTTCATGCAAGAGGATGAGGAATGGTTATTTGTAGCCTTATCATTGGATTTGAACAATAACCAACGTCCACGCACTGAAAATATCACACTCCTAATTGCTGAAACACGCTCAACGGAGAATGTACTCGCTGCTGTTTCTGATTTTAATGAAGTATTACTCGTGCCATTATTTCGCTCTGCGATTATTGGGGGCATTGTTGCATTCATTCTGGCAATTTTCTTGACGCGCAATATTACCCGTCCACTACAAGCGCTCGCAAATTCTGCACAACACGTTGCGACAGGCGAATTTACCGAACAAATTCCAGAAACAGGACCTGCGGAGATTCAGCAAGTGGCGGTTGCCTTTAATCGCATGACAGGTGAAGTGCGTGCTGCCCAATTATCTCAGCGTGAATTTATGGCAAATGTGTCCCACGATCTGAAAACGCCCTTAACATCGATCCAAGGCTATTCTCAAGCGATTATGGATGGTGCTGCGGCTGATCCTGCTCAAGCAGCAGAAATTATTCACGAAGAAGCCGAACGCCTGAATCGTATGGTACAAGAATTAACGGATTTAGCCCGTTTACAAGCAGGGCGTTTATCAATGAAGCTATCACCACTAGATATCAATGATGTTGTCACTGCCATCGGTGAACGGCTATCAATGGTCGCTGCTAAAGATCATATTACAGTCACTGTGAAAACGCATGAAACACCTCTCATTGCTGCGGATGGAGATCGTATCGTACAAGTTTTAACCAATTTAATTGGTAATGCCATCAAATATACTCAAGCGGGTGGTGCAATTATCGTCCGAACAGGGATGCGCAATAGTGGTGTTGAAATTGTAGTTCAAGATAATGGCATGGGTATTCCACAAGATGAACTCCCTCATATTTTTGATCGCTTCTATCAGGTTGATAAATCACGAGGTCCTGCGCGTGGCACAGGTTTAGGTTTAGCTATCACGCAAGAAATTGTCCAAGGGCATGGTGGCACAATTCATATTTTCAGCGAAGGAGTCAATCGCGGTACGACAGTTAGTGTCTGGTTGCCTGCACCCAACACCCATACAATCGTTGCACGTCGTGTGACCGTACAGTAATCGTTTGCTATGGAACGATCTAAAATGTGCGAGTGTCTGTTAAACTGATAGGGTAAGAAAAAGCATAGTCAGGGAGATGAGACATGCAAAATTATGACGAAAAACCCAAACGTAAACGTAAAAATGGTGCAAATAATCCCTATATTTTAGTTGCAGCAGGGATTGTAATTGGCTTAATCGGCGCTGCTGCGATTGTAGTGTTTCTATTTTTAGGTGTCTCTACAACGAGCGAACCCGTATTTGTAGCATCACCGATACCGACTGTAGAACCCTTTAATGCACAAGGGCTACAAGCGACCCCTATAGCGAATCGGATTCAAGCAGCAGCAATTTCTGGTGATGGTACAACGCTTGCTTACGTGAGTGTAGAAAACGGTATATCCCATATTTACCTCAATGAATTGCGTGTTGAACGTAATTTGACAGGCAATCAATATGATTTATATCAAAGCGCAGGTACATATAATGATGTTGTCTTTAGTCCTGATGGCTCAAAATTAATTGCGACGATTGATAATGGCAGTGCCTTGCTATTTGATGTCAGCACACGCACACTCATCGAAGAATATGCTCAAATTGGTGGGGCAGCATTCACAAATGATAGCAATACATTAGTGTTGGTTGGGCGTAACAGTGGTATCCGTGTATTAGATGTAACGAACACACCCACATTGATTGCATCACGCGCTAGCACGGCAAGTGATTATTTGGTTGGGGCAGTTGCCATAAGTAGCGATCAAACTTTAGCAATTGCGCTAAATGAGCGTATTGAAATTTACCAATTGGCTGACCTATCGCTCGCACCACAGATTATCACACCCAATAATGGATTCGTTCAAGATTTAGCCTTCCATCCCACGCAATCCAACACCTTGGCTGTCGCGCTGGCTGGCTCGAATGTGTTGGATGGTGTCGTCCAAATTTATGACCTGAACAATACCTCACGCAGTCAGTATGATTTTGGGACGCGCGTTTTCGCGTTGGCATTTAGTCCTGATGGTGATTGGCTTGCTGTTGCTGGTGGAGAATCAGGCTATGCGGAAGCACGCATGATTGCCTTTCGTTGGGATGCAAGTGATGTTATTCCACCGAATGATGCGAGCTTCTATCAACCGATAACATTTTCAGGACATAATCATACGATTATGGATGTTGCCTTTTCCCGTGAAGGGTATCTACTCTCGGCAGCGTGGGATGGCAGTGTACGCTTATGGGAACTGACATCACCTGATAACGCAATCTCAGTTTACATTCCGTAAATCGTTAGCAGCAAAAGGGTTTGGTAAAAGCCAAACCCTTAAAATCCAAGTAAGGGCGCATAGACACTCACGCGGATATTTTGCCCTGTTTTATAGATAATTTGCGTGTCCGTGCGCGCAATCATCTCTGTACCATCCTCTAATTTTAAGCCAACACGTTGATTATGCCCGTAATACTCACGCCATAAAACGGTTGCAGGTGTGCCTTCATCTGTCGGTAGTAAATGCAACATATCAGGACGGACTAAAATCTCAATATCGCCCTCTTTCGGACTCAGCAATTTGACTCGTCCTAAGACTGTTTCAGCACTTGAACCAGTCGCTTGTCCTTTGATGAAATTTGCCTCACCAACAAAATTAGCAACTTGTCGTGTGCTTGGACGGGTATAAAGTTCAAAAGGTGAGCCTACTTGGTGGAGTTCACCATCAAAAATAACCGCTACTTTGTCTGATAAACTCAAGGCTTCTTCTTGATCGTGCGTGACGAAAATCGTTGTTGTGCCTGCTGCACGTAAAATTGTACGAACTTCGGCACGTACTTGTGTCCGCAAGGCAGCATCTAAATTACTGAATGGCTCATCTAGCAATAAAATCTCAGGCTGAGGCGCAAGCGCCCGCGCTAAAGCAACCCGTTGTTGCTGTCCACCAGATAATTCATACGGCATACGATCAGCAAAGCCATCAAGCCCTACTAGAAAGATCATTTCTTCGGCACGTTTGTTTTTTTCTTTTTTATTACCTGATAAGCCAAAGCTGATATTATCAATCACACTCAAATGCGGAAAAAGTGCATAATCTTGGAAAACCATTCCCACATTGCGTTTTTCAGCAGGTAAAAAATGCGCTTCATCGGCAACAATTGTGTCGCCAATGCGGATCATGCCACTATTAGGTTGCTCAAACCCTGCTAGTAATCGGAGGGTGGTTGTTTTGCCACAGCCACTCGGACCCAGTAGCGTAATAAATTCGCCTTCATCGGCATTTAAGGAAAAATCGCGCACAGCATCGACTGTGCCAAAGCGTTTCGTAATATGATTGACCTTTAAAGCTGTTCCCATAGAGTATTTCTAACTTTCAAGCTAAGTCGTCTATTGCAAACGAGGCGTACACAAGCTGCACACCTCGTTAATTTTTGATTTAATTTGTAATACCTATTTCATCAAGCTAATGGGCTTCATTGCGCCATAGCACAATGACTAATCCAAACGCACTGATGAGCATCAACACGATACCGGGCAAGCCGATTAAGGGCAAAAAGGCTTCGCTATAAAATTGCCAAATCCGTGTTGAGAAAGTTTCATAACCAATTGGACGCAAAATCAAGGTGGTTGGTAATTCTTTCATCACACTCAAAAATACGAGTGCAGCCCCTGCAAGAATACCCGTTCGCGCTAAAGGTACAGTAATATGGAATAGGACTTGTAAAGGATTCTTACCTAAACTGCGTGCTGCTTCTTCCATACGGGGATTAATTTGTGTTAAGGCGCTGCGCGTGGCACTCACTGAAAATGGTAAAAAGCGCGTAGCATAGCCGACAACCAATAAAGGCAAGGTTTGATAGATTGATATTGCATAATTCGCTGCAAAATAGACCAATGCTAATGCAATCACAATCCCCGGTAAAATATTGCCTGTGTAGGTTAACCCCACCAACCAGCGATTGACAACACTATTATGGCGCACCACCAATAATGATAAAGGCAAGGCTGCAAATGCCACCACAAAAGCAGTAATCACACTCACACTTGCAGTATTGCTGATAATATCTGTCATTGTAATTGGAATCGGACTTTCAATACCGATATTGCTGAAAAACCAAATAGCCATGACTGCTACAGGTAACACAACACCAATGATGACCAAGATCATGCAAAAGAGGAGCGCAGGATATTTCCAGATGCCGAGTTCAACAGGCTTGAGCGCACGGCTTGCACCTGTCCCCACGCGATAATTATGCTGCCCGCGATTCACACGCCATTCAATCGAGAATAAAATCAAGGTGAAAGCGACCAATACCAAAGCTAATAAGGCAGCACGATCCATATGGAAGCCATTAATCTGTAAAAATATCGCACGGGTGAAAGCGTTATAGCGCATGATTGCGACTGCGCCAAAATCACTCAGCGCATACATCCCAGCGAGTAGCATCCCACTTGCCATGGCAGGGCGTAGTTGCGGAAAAGTCACACGCCAGAAAACTTGCCAACGATTTAAGCCCATGCTCTGTGCGGCTTCTTCTAAGGCAGGGTCTGTTTTGAGTAATGCTGCCCGTACAGGTAAAACCACATAGGGAAATGTGAAAAATGTAATCGAGAGCCATGCCCCAAAGAATCCGCGAATATCGGGCAAGCGTTTGATGCCAAATAAGACATCCAGTAAATCTTGTAAATAACCGACAGGACCAAATACTGCTAAATACGATACTGCCGCTAAATAAGATGGAATGACCATCGATAATAACCCAAGGATGAGCCACACACGCCGAAATGGTAAATCAGTGCGTGATGTGAGCCATGCAAATGGGATACCAATTGCGCCTGCACTGATAGTCACAGCAAGTACAAGCCATAAACTATTGAGCATAATATCAATGGTGCGTGGGCGTAATAGATAATCAAGGGCATTTTCATCGGTTGTGCCGATACCACGAATAAATAAATAGAGGAGTGGCAAGGTCACGATAGCCACAATCATCACACTAAATACAACCAGTACATTTTTACTCGCATGTTGGTGTATTATACCGAAAGGATTGTGTATTATTTGGGATGATGAAAGTTTTTGTGGCATTTCTTTATCTTGGGTTGAATACAATGTGCCTTGCATGGTTATCCTA
This sequence comes from Phototrophicaceae bacterium, assembly GCA_049680565.1. Lineage (GTDB taxonomy): Bacteria > Chloroflexota > Anaerolineae > Aggregatilineales > Phototrophicaceae > JAUZRW01. Next base: position 19,848 of record JBAUIA010000481.1, on the reverse strand, counting down.
GCTATGTTGATTCAGCGTGTCAATGTTGATGCTAACGGATAGACTATCTTATTACCTGTCGCTCATGTCATGAGTTAATGTGACGACTGTCATGAATTTTTAGTAAAAACCGATTTTGTGAGGGCGCACTTGTAATAGTACGCCCAATGGTATGGCTCTTATTGGTCTAATGCACCACTATTTTCGATCATATCAATTGTGCCTTGAAGATCGCTCAAGTTACTGAGATCAATATCTGGCGCTTCAATGTCTGATAAAGGACGTAAACGTTCATTGATTGCCACACCGTCAATCATCGGATATTCGTAGGTGCTATCTGCAAAATAAGTTTGCGCGGTTTCACCCAATAGATACAGTAACAAACGTTGTGATAATCCCGGTTGGTCGCTGCTACTAAGCACTGCACCACCTGCAACATTGACCAATGACCCTGCATCACCAGCAGGGAAGAAATGTTGTGCAATCGGTGCTTCTGGGTCATCTGCGAGGAAACGGAACATATAGTAGTGATTGGTGATGCCGAAAATGACTTCGCCATCAATCACGCCTTGATTGATGCCTGTGTTGCCACTGTAAGCCAATGTATTATTATCGACCATGCCTTCAAGCCATGCCACAGTTGCATCATCGCCGAGCAACTCACGCATTGCAGTGACGTTGGATTGGAATGAGCCATTGGTCGGTGACCAACCCACTAAACCACGATAACTTTCATCTGTTAAATCGAGAATACTTTCAGGTAACTCTAATCCAAGGGCTGCCACTTGTTCAGGGTTGTAAACCAAAACACGCGCACGACCACTCAAACCGACCCAGACACCGTCAGGTGATTGAAATTGTGCAGGAACACGCGCCAAAATATCACTTGGTAATGTATCGAGTAAGTTAGCTTGTGCCAGCGCTCCTAATGCGCCACCATCTTGTGAGATATATACATCAGCAGGGCTATTTGCACCTTCTTCAATAATTTGGCTCGCTAAACCTGCGGTATCGCCATAGAGGATATTGAGTTCGACCCCTGTTTCTTCTGAAAATTGGGTCAAGATAGGTCCTAAAAGGCTTTCACTCCGCCCAGCATAAACCGTTAATACTTCTTCACCTGCTTGTGCGCTGATGGGTACAATTGCTAAACTGAGTACCATCACTGAAAAAATGACCAATGAAAACAAACGTTTAACCTGCATTGATGACGCTCCTTGCGTTAGATGTGAATCCACACTAAGATTCACTTAGGCTTATATGTTGTATGTGGGAAGATGATTATTTTTGTCGATACCATCTTCCCGTAGACCATACTGTTGTATCAGATAGTTCTACTGTATGTCTACGCAAGTGCTCAATTTAAAAATTGTGATATGGTTGCGATTAAAATTAAGTCGTAAACAGCCTAAAGATAGCAATCTGCTAACCTAAAAGTTCACAATGGTTAAATTTGAATAATTTGCAACGAACGGTTTCAGTAGGACGTATACATCCATAAGCCGGAAATCAACGCAAAAGTCAGAATTATCCTAGAAATACCGAGGATAACTAGACAGCGACTTAAAATCCGCATACATTAGTAGAACGAACAGAAGCATTCTATTTCCGGAGTCAACTATGTCAAATTGGTGGGGAACAAAAAAAGATGTGTCACCGCGTCTCATTTGGGAAGTCGAAGCGATGCGCGCGACATTTGGCAATACCTTTGAACTCGTCGTACCACCCTTTGGTGGCTTGCTTTACTGGCAAGGGACAGTTCGGGTGAATATGTCTATCTTAGAAAACCCAGAACATACACTTAAAATTGTCTATCCTAAAGAATATCCAAACCGTCCAGCAGAAGCCTATTGCATCAAACCACGTATTTATAGCGAAAAGCATCAATACGAAGATGGGCAATTATGCTTGTTCAATCCCAAAGATGGCGAACAATATGGTTGGAATCCGAGTAAATCAACCGCCGTCACGGTGGCAGGATGGGCAGTTCAATGGCTATATGCCTATTATACATGGCGTGCAACAGGGGAGTGGCCCGGTATCGAAGAGCGCATTCGCCCTGATACCCCCTTACCACGTCGTCGTCGGAGGTAAATGAATGGAAGACTTTGGCAGTCTACTACAATTAGAGATGAATTTATTATCGCGCCGATTGCGAGGGATGGCTATGATTTCACGGGGAATTGTTCCCAACTTAATAATTTCACAGCGATTTGTAGATCGTGTTGTAAAAGCCGCGCAAGGCTTTATCGAAGATGAAACAGGTGAAACAATGGTTGGCTTGGTTGTCGATACCGATGAACCTGAAACCATGCCAACAATGTATGTGCTAGATACAATCTCGCCTGATGAATCGGTTATCCGCCGTTCACATATGTTTGAACAAGGCGATGAAATGCAACAAGATATTTTCGTCTGGTTGCTGGAAAATTGGACAACTTACCAAGAAATTGGTCGGGATATGGATGGTAAATCTATTCAAGATGAATGGCGTGAAGACCTCAAGCATCTTGGAGATTGGCATAAACAACCCGGTTATATGATTCAACCATCAGGTGGTGATTTAGCAACCGCTCTGCGCTTCATGGAAGATGAAGAAAACGAATTTGAATTTTTACTTGTGCCAATTGTCACGCTCGGACATGCCTCTGTCACCAGCGAAGAAGGGGCAAAAGTCAATTATTTCACTGTACCCATGAATGATGGCACAAGTCTCCGTATGGATTGGTGGTTCATTCATCGGGATGTGCGTGTTTTCCAACCCATTACACCGACGATTCTCCCTACTGATGAATTGCCTGTCTTGACACCCTATCCTTGGCATATTCTAAAACCAGAATTGCTCAATGAAGAATTAGGCTTATTGCAAGATGATGGCAAGTTCTTATTAGCAACCAGTGCTATTTTCTGGGAAGCGGATGGCGATTTACCACTCGAAATTTGTTTCATTGTAGGTATTCCCGATAGCATGACGGTTTTCTTGGTCGTTACAGATTGGAATTATCCTGATACCAAACCGCGTGTACGGGTGGCTGATTTTACAGGGGTTGATGCCACGCAATACGTGTATCAAGTTTTTAGTGATTTGTGGGATAGATCAGATACTGCGCCTGAGCTTAAAGATTTTGAATGGGATCCTGATTCGTCTTACATTGTCGATTATTTAGCACTCATCGAAAAAGAGATGGGTATCCGTCCTGAAGGCGCGATGCCTTGGGAACGTCAAGCACCTCAAGCTGTTAATATTGATGTTGAACTTGAAGACCCTGAAACTGTATCCGAAGAAATTAGTACGTCTGTTGAAGATTCAATTGAAGAAATCCCTGATATTGACCCTGTAGCAGATACAGAACCGAGTGAAGAGGAAACCCCATGACAACGAATTGGCAACGTGTCGAACAATATTTTGGTAAAGATAACCTCAAACGTCTTTCTGAAAGTCGTGTTGGTGTCATCGGTTTAGGCTCAGGGGGTAGTTTTGTCGCACTCAGCCTTGCCATGAGTGGCGTTGGCAATTTTGTATTAGTGGATAATGACGAACTCGAAGAGGGCAATGTTGTACGCCATGCCGCAGACCGTCGGTATGTCGGTTGGAATAAAGCCAAAGCAGTTGCTGATCTTATCGAACATCGCAATCCGAATGTGACGATTGATGTGCGCGAAGGACTTATCCAAGAGCATATGGATATTTTTGATGATTTGGATATTGTTGTTGTTGCTGTTGATGGTGAGCAAGTTAAATATATCCTCAACGAAGCCTTGCTCAAACAACATATTACAGCCGTTTATGCAGGGGTTTATGAGCGTGGTGAAGGGGGTGATGTCGTCATCATCCGCCCATATGACGGACCTTGTTATGCCTGTTGGTCACAAGAATTGCGTGATGGCTTCCAACAACCTGTACCGGGGGCAGATGGCGCACTAGATTATGGCATGATTGGCGAAGAAGGCACACTCGATGCTGAACCGGGCTTATGGGTGCATGTGACCAAAGTTGCTAGCATCCAAACTGATATTATCATCAATGAATTACTACGTGGTTCAGATGCCAGCGAAGAAATGCCAGCCAATACCATTATTGTGGCAAACAACGAAATGGAAATCATTGAAGGAGTCATCAATGATCCTCATACTGGCTTATGGATTTCAATCCCACGTGATCCTGAATGCCTTGTTTGCGGAGACCGCGCCCGTTTAGCCACTGAAGAAGATCATTCGGCTTTGTCGTTGGATGACCTCATGAGTTCATCGGGAATCTCCCTCCAAGATGAATCTGATTAATTATTGATCGCTTACTCATGTAAGAGGGTGCTATCTTGTGCCCTCTAATGAAGTAAACCTCACGCAAATAAATTCGTGTAAACAATAAAATTGTATAAATATTTGTGTGATATGGAACGATTTAGCGCTAAACTACGTAATGAATATCAGAATATAATAAATACCCCCCATAAGTTGGGGTTATTGACAGCAATTATATGATATGCTTAAACTGTAAACATAACCGACGAATTGTGCGGAAAGGAGCGAGCGAGATTATGTCTCGCTGAAACCTAACAATGTCTGAAGATAATAATCAACCAAACGATAACGAAGTGAATAATACACCCAGTGGTAATGATGATTTGGGTGACCGCCTAGAACGCCTCGGTGGTGAACCAGCGCCAGTTATCACGCCTGAAGAATTTGCACGCTTGCAAAAAGCTGGGCAAGTTCATATCGATTCGCGTGGACAAGTACGGTCTGCTGGTCGTAGTGGTCCCAATACAGGGGTCTCGCTGCGTAAGCGTCGGGCATGGTATGACCAATAAGCCATCTGATACACAACAACTTTGGCAAATAATGCTAGAGTCTATGCGTCAGAGTGGCATCATGAATACACCTGACGTGGAAGCTGCTTTTTCAGCAGTTCCGCGTCATTTGTTTTTACCAAACCTCGCGCCAGAAGATGTTTATGTAGACCGTGCAATCCCGCTCAAGAAAGATGGCGCAGGACTACTCACCTCATCATCAAGTCAGCCGAGTATGATGGCAATTATGCTCAATCAGTTGCAGTTACAAGCAGGTGATAACGTGCTAGAAATCGGCACAGCATCAGGCTATAACGCAGCGATTATGCAGTATATTGTTGGTAAAAATGGCACAATTACAAGCATTGAAATTGATAATGAACTTGCTCATCAAGCACAGCAGAATTTAATCCGCGCGCATGCCAGCCGTGTTAATGTTGTGAATGCCGATGGGGTCAATGGGTATGCACCGCGTGCAGGCTACGATCATATTGTTGCGACTGTCGGTGTTTGGGATGTTCCCTCAGCATGGTTGATGCAACTTAAACCTAAAGGAACATTGGTTGTACCGATTGTGATTGATGGCGTACAAGTGAGTGCCACATTCAAGGCGATGTCGGATGGCACATACCTCAGTGTTGATAATCGTCCGTGTGCGTTTGTGTATATGCTAGGCACAAGTGCAGGACCTGATTTTCGTCGTCAAGTGACGAGTAGCCCCATGTACATATTGGCAGCGCAGGTCAATCAAATTGATATGGTTGCTCTCGATATGTTGCTGGCACACGATCATGAATTTTACCAATTTGATACCAGCCTCACACCAAAAGAGTATTGGGATGGTTATCAAATTTACTTGATGCTCAATGCCTCATCCAATTATGTATTTTTTGTCTATGCAGTCTTTGATGGTCAAAAAGCCTATCAAGTGGATGGGCAAGGTATTGGCTTATTTACGAAAGGTAGTGCAGCACTCGCTGGATACCATGAAAAAGGTGTTGTACATTGTTTTGCAGGGGCGGATGCGTTCCTAGAAATGCAGTCAGTGCTGGACGAGTGGAATGCACTCGAACGCCCGACTGTGGAAAACTTGCGTGTTAAACTCATCCCAAAAAACCTCGGTAAGCCTGAGATTGTGCGCGGTAAACTCTTTGATCGGCAAGAGCATTATTTGCATGTATGGTTTGAGGTCGAATAATATCCGATGCTTGTTACCATTCAGCATGTTAAACAATCTCTAAAACTCTCTAATTTCGATAGTTTTCAAGCGCAAATGGGCATGTCACCTTCTGGACGTGAACAGATGCTCCCTAAGCGCGATAATCCACCACGACAATCGGCTGTTTTAGTATTAATTTGTGAGACACCTACGGATGATTTACAGCTTATTTTAACTAAGCGAACCGATCATCTAAGAGGGCACAGTGGGCAAGTGAGTTTCCCCGGTGGTAGTTGCGATGCTGATGACCCATCATATGAACATACCGCTTTACGCGAAACCTGCGAAGAAATTGCAGTCTGTGATACCTCGCATATTCAATTGCTCGGGCGTTTATCAAAGATGTGGATTCCACCCAGTAACTTTGAAGTTGTGCCAGTGGTTGCCTCAATGGCATATAAACCTGAGATGAATCCTAGTCCTGATGAGGTCGCACAAATTTTAACACTCTCATTGACGACGCTGCTTGATGAGAAAACCAAGAAAACTACACCGATGAAATTTCGTGGCACAACCTTTGATGTACCTTACTATGATGTTGCAGGGCAGATTGTATGGGGTGCAACGGCTGCCATGCTCAGTGAATTAGAACACCGCCTCAAAGTCGTGCTATCGGCTTAAATAAGTTTTTCTGATTGTAACAAATCCCTCAAATTGCTTATGAGATTATCCACATCCTTCAACAGTAGGTGCGTATCTTTAGCTGTATGCTGTAAGGTGATGATGTGCTGCTCAAACATGAATTTATAAGCTCCTGCATCTTGCATTTATCAAATACCGTTCATCTGTGAGATTTTTATCCGACAATGTGTGTGCATCAGCTAATTCTTGATTATGTTTATCTTTCACTTATTCATTATCCATTCACTATCGGATATTGATCGAGTACCCACTTCATTAGAGTGAAATGCGCTGCTAATCCTGCATAATCCCCATATTGACCAAAAATAGCACTGGTTGCCTGTGCAGATTTTTCAACATCAAAATATTTAGCAACGGCTGCTTGTAAAGCAACATCATTATGCGGCACAAATTGATACAAACCCAAAGCGCGTGCGACAACAACCGATGCTGTCCAATGCCCAATCCCTTTGATGCTCAATAATTGCTTATAGAGTGCGTCAGCAGATGTTGTTGCTGCTTCTGATAGAAAATTCGGATCATCCATAAATTGTTGTGCAAGGTCAATCAGTAATTGCATGCGCTTGAAGGTGATTTTTAACGGACGTAGATCATCTATACTCGCATTAGCAAGTTGCTCTGGCTTCGGCATCGCGTAATAACGGATGTCTTCATGCTCGATATAATGATTACCCCACTCAATTAGAACCCGTTGGGCTTTTTGGGCATTCACCCATGCAATATGCTGCTCAATGATGACAAAAATTAAGGCTTCATATAGCGATTCACTGCGATATAAGGGCAAGCCAATTAATGGTTCAATCACTGTTGCTAGCTTTTCGTCTTGCTCTGCGAAGGTATAGAACCCTGTTAAATTGGTATCAACTGCGAAAATATGCTTGATTGGCGCAATGGGTAAGTCACCGATGAGTGCCGTAATGCTTAGATCATTTTCTTGTGCCATAACCTTGACGAGGCTCAAGCCGTTTGTAGTATCTATTGCACGATAATACGCACCATCTCGTAATGTGAATAAACTCGGATGCGGATAACGCGCATGAATCGTATAAAATAAGTCAAATGAATAAGGGCTTACTGGATTGAGTAATGATGTCATGGTTGCAACAGGCTAATTAATTGATGGAGAGCGTTTGTGTGATCGTCAACAAAATTGATAGCACTTGTCGTAGTTGGTAATTGCTGACTATCACATGGGGCAGCAATCACAGGAACTATAATTTTGCCTGAGTGCATGAAATAGGTATATTCGCCTTTGACTTCAGCATCCACTAAGCCATCAGGCGATAAAATCATCAATAATACCCCACAATCGCGCAGTGCTTGATTGACCATGTCACCCCAATCATTAGCTTCATCTGCCTCAAGCTCATCCATGAAAGCACGTACCCCTGCATCACGCAATGCAAGTGCTAAATTCAGTGCGAATACACCATCAGCCATGGCATAACAGATGAATACACCCTCACGCGCTGCTTGCTGGATAAATACAGGGCGTACTGACTTGAGCAACGCCTTACGAACACGCTCATTATCAGGATGATTCCGATAAGTTTTCCGTAGTGTTGCCCGATGCGCTTGTTGTGTCCGTATATCAGGATGCTCAGGCATGATGATGACTTTCAGATTGATTGTAGATAGAAATTGCAACTATAACAAAAAACCCCATCAAATGATAATTATCATGATAGGGTTTTGAAATGTCACTATAGCGATGTATTAATCGCCTGATTCAGGCTCTTGAACAGGTTCTTCTTCGGGAAGAGGTGTTTTGGGTTGTAAACCGACTGCTGCGATGCTTTCGAGCAACTTTTGCTGATTTTGAAACCGTTCTTCGGCAATTTTTCGCAAATCAGCCACCACATCCGATTCATCTGTAATTTCGATACCAAGCAATGTTTCAATGGCATCTTCCATTGTGAGAACCCCTGCCGTACCACCATATTCATCAATCACCAGCAAAATATGATTCTGCTTTTTGATAAAGCGATCAAATACACTAGCGATGCTATTGGTTTCAGGAACAACACTAATCGGACGTTTGAGCGTTTCTAAGGTTGCATCAGGATCGCCCATTGCGTGTGTGCGGTACAAATCAGTCCGCAAGACAAAGCCATCACAATCATCCATAGATTCGCTATAAATAGGAATCCGTGAATAGGGAATCGTCTTGTGTTCTGTCAAAATTTGGCGCACTGTTTTCGTTTGTGGGAAGGCGAGGACAACCGTTCGTGGTGTCATGACCGTTTCCACTTGGACGCGTTCTAAGTGAAATAGATTGCGTAAAATACGATCTTCGCGTTCGACCAATGCGCCTTCGCTCGCGCCGATCCGTGCCATTGCCTCAATTTCCAAGCGACTAATGGTCGGAATATCTGTATCAGATTTGAGGAGTTGCGTTGTTTTTTCCAGTAACCATACCGCAGGGAACAATATCCAGACCATGCCTTCAATGGTATATGCTGCAAATCCATTGAGTTGTTTCCAGTATGTTGCCCCAATTGTTTTGGGGATAATTTCTGAAAAGACAAGGATGAGGATTGTCAAAATAGCACTGATAACACCGAACCATGCTTCGCCAAAAATAGCAACTGCTTCCGCACCAGCACCAGCAGCACCCACTGTATGAGCAACTGTATTGAGCGTGAGAATGGCAGCAATAGGACGCTCAACATCCGTTTTATGTTTTTGCATCAATTGGGCACCACGTTTGCCACTTTCGAGTCCAAGTTCAACATGGGCAGCCGATGTAGAAAGCAAAATTGCTTCTAATACACTGCACAAGAAAGACACACCAAGCGCAACGCCAATATAAAACAACAATCCGCTCCACGTACCTGCTGCCCCACCAACGGGACCACCAGCAGCTAAGATCGACGGAAAGAAAGAGATTAAATTATCGAGTAGGGGTATCATTTGTCCATCACGAATCTGAGTTAATTTGCAGATAGCATAGCACATTTTGAGCGTTGCACAATAGATAGTCAACGATTTCTAATGATGATATGACGTATTAATTACAACCTCCTTATCTTGTGAAGAAGGTTTTGACCGTTTTGAAAAATGCCTCGCGTTGCGTACTGGCTGGCGAATGCCCAGCCCCTTTAAAGGTGTGAACCTGTGCCGTAGGATATAAATTAACTAGATTATCTTGCACCGATTCACCAAATGTTGCGTCATTATCACTATTGATAATGAGTATCTCACCATCCCAATCCGATAAATCGCTATCTGAAAATGCCTTGCCCATATAATCCAAGATCGCTTGATAAATTGTGACAATATCGGTTTTCGTCAGACGGTTTTCATACAATTCTTTGAGATAGGCGCGGTAAAATTCAGCCTCTTCATCGGCTGGCGCAATTGTCCCAAACATCTGAGATTGGGCAGTTTCTGCTAAGAGTGCATCAGGCGCGATTGTTGCCATATCCAATAATTGCTGATAGCGCTCTGCATGGCTTGGATTGGGTGGACTAGTGGTTGATAATACAACTTTCTCGATCATTGCAGGGTAGTGACGCATGAATACTTGTGCCAGCATACCGCCAAATGAGCCTGCTAATACATAAACACGCTGTACATCTTCTACTTTGAGGAGCGCCGCTAAACCATCCGCGAGGGCTTGCATTGTACCCAGTGCAGGATAATCAGGTGCAATGATGCGATAATGATCGGCTAATTGCGGAATAGATTTGTAGGCAGCATCTGCTTTCTTGAGTCCGCCGACTAGCCATAAAATTGTATCCTCCCCCGTACCTGCTGTGTGATACGTCCATTCTGTACCCGCGACAGTCAAGTATTGTAAGGGATGATTCTCACGGAAGGCTTTGAGGGCATCGCGTTGTTCGCGTGGGACATAGGCGTAAAGCGCATCAAAAGAGGTCATGCGTCGTCCTTATGCAAAAAGTTAAGCATGCTATGGATAATTTCATCGGCAGCGAGAAAAGGTGCAAAATGGTCATAGTCAGATAATGTCTGAATATATGCACGGCTATACATCGCCTTGAGCGAACCGCGATCTCCATCACTAATCACATCATCCTCTTCACTTTCGATAATCAGCATATTGCCATGCCATGCTAATAAATCACGCGAATTGAATTCATTCTCAGTGTGATATTCAGCCGTCAAACGCGCACGCATCAGTAAATCGCGCTTCCGCAGACGATTGCGATATAAATTATCAAAATAGGCTTGCCAGAATTGCTTTACAGACGCTGAAATAGGCGTTTTGCTATTTTCAATTTGCTGCTTAAACGCCCGTTTGCTCATCCACATTAACAAAGGGCTAGGGTAAGCACGCATGAGTTGATATTGCATGGCTAAGGCTTCTGCAATATGTTGGCTGGGAATCATCGTATGCGTGATGATTAAGTCATTCACTTGTTCTTGAAAACGCCGAATATAGAGTTGTGCCAAGATCGCGCCAAATGAGATGCCAACCACCACACACTGTTCTACACCTTCTGCATCTAATAATGCTCGTAAGCCATTAACAGCATCATTGAGTGTTTGTAATGTTGATGGGTAATTGGGTGCAATTACACAGAAATCGTTAGAGAACCCCTGAATATACTGAAACATGGTTTCAGCATCACCGCCTCCGCCTGCTAATAAGAGTAGCGGTTCATTATCAGGATGCCCGTGTGTGTAATATGTCCATTCATGTGTGCCAATTGTTTGTCTTTTCTCGGCAACAGTGGTATGAAATTGTGCGAGTTGTGTCGCTAATTGATTTGTTTTGATTTTTTGTGTTGTCATAGTGATTATTATAGCGCAAGATTTTGATAATCAATTATCATAGTACAATTAACAAATACGAATTTTTAAGGAATGGTATGGGTATCATAAAAATCATCGGTGGCATTGTTGCATTTATAATTGTGGTTGGATTGGGCGCAATGTTCATGAATAATGTTATTTTGCCTCAAACAGCCTATACGGATATGCTACCTGTGCATTCAGGGTGTACCAGTGTCCTCAGTGGCGAATCGCCTTATACTGAAAGTGCTACTCTGCGCACACAAGCATTGGTATCAACCTATGACCCATCATATGATCCTGCCGATGATGCCCATCGCTTTGTTTATCCAGCCCATCATTGCATTATTTTATTGCCATTATGGATTGTGCCTTATGATACAGGCGTGCCAGTTTGGATGTTTCTCAATTTCATTTTATTTGCGGTTGCTCCATTATTATTTTTGATATACATCACCGATTATAAAGTGCCACCTATACAGTTAATTTTGCTGATTATGATCAGCTTGTTTTTATGGCGCTATAGCATGATTACGGTCATTTTTGCCCAATATACAGGCTGGATTTTAGCATGCTTAATGGGAGCAATGTGGGCGCTCAAAACACAAGGTAATATCTTGTTGGCACTTTTTATCGTGGGTTTGACCGTGCGAACAGGTGGAGCGTTCTTTGCCATTTTGATTTTGCTGTATGTCTTGTACGAACGACGCTATCAGACCTTGCTCGTTTTCTTTGGTGTCATGGCAGCGTTATGGGTCATCACCTTAATCTTAATAGGTCCTTGGATACTCGATTTTCTTAGTGGCTTGTTTGAATACACGACCTACCGTGAAGATGTCGCGCAGTGGTTGCCGTTCCGTCTCGGTGTCGTGGCAGGGTTAATCTATGCAAGCGCGATGGTTATAACAGCGTTGACAATTTTGAATCCTGCTTGGCGACATGGACGTGAAACATTTATTGTATGGAGTTTATCGACCATACCCTTAGTTGAACTCATCATTTTACCGCAAACGAATGGCTATACCTTAGTTTATGCACTTCCTGCAATTTTCTTGGTGGCGTATGCCTTACGGAATAATCGGATTGTGCTATATATCGTTTTAATTGTTATTGCTGCTGTACCTTGGATATGGTCATTGTGGGTAACGACATTTGTTGAAGGTAACTTTGACCAACTGATTATGCCAGCAGTAGTCATGGGTGGGATTGCATTGGCATGTCATTGGGGCGATGTGCAAGTTGATGGTGCATCATCTGCCCCTGAAATTGCATAAATCATGCAAGGTTATTGCCCAATGGGTTTTTTCTTCGGAACACCTGCTTGACGTGGATAATTACGCGGTGTTTTACCGTGCTTCTGGATGGTCACAAGATAATGTGACCGTTCGACATTCGGTAGGTGATACTCATAAACAGGTTTTGCTTCACCTTGCAAGATGAATAAGGCGCGTTTCGCTTCTTCAATTTCACGTTCGGCGCTTTCGCCTTTCATCGCCACCATAAAGCCACCAACTTTCGCTAAAGGTAGCGTGTATTCTAGCAAAACAGGCAACATCGCAACAGCGCGTGCCGTCACCACATCGTATTGTTCACGATGCTCGTTATGATTACCAGCATCTTCGGCACGCATATGTAAAACTTCCACATTATCCAGCTTGAGTTCATCAATGACTGCTTGCAAAAATTTGAGCTTTTTCTGCACAGAGTCAAGCAATGTTACCTGCACATTTGGATAAGCAATTGCTAATGCGAGTCCCGGAAAACCTGCCCCTGTGCCGACATCAATCATGCTATCGCCATCGTCAAAGCCAATGACATCGGTAATACTCAATGAATCCAGAAAATGACGGATGATAACCTCATCAGGGTCAGTAATAGTGGTGAGGTTCATTTGCTTGCCCCATTCATCCAACACCTGATGATATTGTTCAAATTGATGGGCTTGTTTGGGCGTGAGCGTTAAGTTGAATTTTTGTGCAGCCAGTTCAGTTAAATTTACAGTCATTGGAGTAAGTGTCTCAGATAGCTTTCAGGATTATTTAAAAAGTCGCGTGTAATTTGTACATGCTCAAGTGAATCGTAATCAGTTTCGATGATTTCGCCACCTGTAAAATTGTAAATCGTTGCGTTCGGATATGCTAGTAGAATTGGCGAATGGGTTGCAATGATAAACTGAGCATCTTGATCGATCATCTGTTTGAGCATCGCAATTAAGGTTAATTGCCGATTGGGCGATAAGGGCGCTTCAGGTTCATCCATCAAGTATAAACCACTCGGGCGAAAACGAGCGCGAAACAACTTGAAGTAACTTTCGCCGTGTGATTGAGCATCTAATCCATCCCCATATAATTGCTTGAGTGCGCGATATTCATTCGCATAGCCCATTTTTGATAATTGTCGTGCAAAGTCCGATTGACCATCATGCGTATCTTCGTCTGATTTTAGCTTATGTTCAAGATAACGTACTTCACTGCCGATGCGCTTTGCAAAACCGAAAAAATCTTCACTCCGCATGAAGAAGCCTGTACGCAACCGTTTCGACCACACCCATTTCAAATAATCACCTAACTCATCAATCGCACTCAGCGTATCATCTTGAGTTGTATCCGTACTGCCAATCGTTGGTAATTCGGCTGCTGATGCAATCGCTTCTAGTATAGTGGATTTACCGGACCCATTTTCGCCGACAAAGAAGGTAATAGGGGAAGTGAAATTGAGTGTTTGCAGACCTTTGATAACAGGCACATCAAACGGAAAACCACTCGGTAGTGGTTTGTCATCGCGTAATGTGATTGATCGTAAATGAATGGTCATATTGCCGTATTCTCCAAACAGATGTTCGTGATCGAAGTATACTATAGCACGCGTAAATATTAAAACAAAAAGGACAGAGTGACCTCTATCCTTCTTAATTTTACTTAAAATTGTGAGGCTTTATCGTTGTAATGGTACGGTTGGGTTATCGCGTTGTGTTTCAATCCCAAATGGGTTATTTTCGACTTCAAAGGTACAGGTACTCAAGATAAATTCTGTTTCAGTATTGGGACCAAATAGTTCCAGACCATCATCAATGACCGTATCCCATGTGACGTAATAATCAACTTTGTAATCGCCAGCACGGAAGCCGTCCCCTAAATTCGCACTGTAGAATACCCAGTAATTGCCATCTTCACGTAGTGTAATGTCGCTAACTGTAACATTTGGGAAAGGTTGACGATACACATAATCGCTGCTGAGGAATACTTCATACAAGGCATTATCAATATGTTGTTGTACCAAAGCAGGGGTGGTCGCAAACCATGACCAGAATACCGTCACATTATCAATATCCCAAACAATACCGGGGTCTGCTAAGGGATAGCGGTCACATTCAGCGAAGATCAAGCCGGGGTCGGAAACACGCCCGACAAAACTTTGATTAACAACATCGCTGGCACGCGCACCGATTTGGACAATGGCTTCTTGTGGTAGCGCGAACACATCGTTCAGTGTACCACCATCAGGGGTAAAAATGCCTGATGATGCGATGACTTCGCCTGTGGTGATGATCTCGCCTGTTACTGGATCAACTAATGGTGTTGATGTGCCTGTTGAACTCGTACCCACTGAATCTGCTAATGGGAAAGATGGTTCATTACAATTGCCCAAAACTTCATCATCAATAAAGGTTAGAATAACATTGCTAGGATCATTCTCACTTGCTAATGAAATCACAGCACTTGAAAATTGACCGAGTAACAAGGTCTGACCATTATTGTAGGGTAATACTTGGCTCACCTGATAATCACCATCAACCGAAACACGAATGAGGTCAGTTAGTGGAGTACCAGCACCACCTACTTGGTCAAATACTTGTAAATAGACATCAATTCCTCTAGCGGCAAACCCATTCAAATCAAAGACAGCTTCAGATTCGCAGGGGGTATGAAAGTAAAATACCGATGATTCACCACTATTGGAGGTCGTAGTGGTGTCTTGTGCAACTGATGCACCAACAACTGTGACCAGTACCATAACTGCTATAAGCATTATTCTTTTCATCAAGAATGCTCCTAATTGTTTAATTATCAACTAACTCTAAGCATGTTATCGCAAAATTTCAGTTTTCACATCCTAATTCTGCAATGATTGCCCTACGCTTAACACAAAATTTACATAAGATTTGTTGAACCATCATTAAATAGCTGATTGATAGTTCAATCATGCTTCATCTTAAATAAGTATCGGAGCGATATTTTGCTATCGCTCCGATCTGATCTTTATTCGTCGTCTAAAACGGCTTGTGTTTCGACAGTTTCTGTGATTTTTTCAGGTTGGCAATATTTATCGAACCAATTAATCATCTCTTTCAGGCGGCTAATTCGATGAGCAGGTTCGCCACTACGGGAAAGTTCGTGCCCTTCGCGCGGATACCGCAACATCTTAACAGGGGTATCGGTAGCACGTCGAATCCACGCAAATAATTGTTCCGCTTGTTCAATGGGTACACGATAATCATTTTCCGAGTGAATAATGAGTGTCGGTGTTTTGATATTATGGGCATAGGCTAATGGGGAATGCGCCCAGAATTTATCACGATCTTCCCAAGGTTCAGCTTCAAATTCAGAACTCATCAAGCGCGGGACATCACTTGTACCATAAAAACTTGAAATATTGTAAACACCGCGTTGTGGTACAGCACTCACAAAGCGATCCGAATTGCCAATAATCCATGCCGTCATATAGCCACCAAATGAGCCACCCGTAATTGCCATCCGCGATTCATCAATCAAGCCTTTGGCAATCATTGCATCCACACCCGCCATGACATCATCCATTGTAACTTTGCCCCAATTGGAACGAATTGCAGCGACATGCTTTTGACCATAACCAGCACTACCACGCGGATTGCAGAAGAACACCACATAGCCTGCGGCTGCATGAGTTTGCCATTCATGCCACATTGCAGGGGTAGATGGTGTCCACATCACATGCGGTCCCCCATGAATATTGAGTGCAAGCGGATATTGCTTACCGTCTTCATAATTGGGTGGCAAGATATACCAACCTTGAATTTTTTGCCCCTCAGGATTCTCGAACCAAATTTCATGAGTTGCTTGAATTTGTACCTCATCCACGAAGGCTTGGTTGACATTGCTGAGACGCTTATTGGTGCTAGCATCCATATAGAATAATTCAGGTAATTCATCCGTTGTGCGTGATACATAGGCAAATGTGCCATCACGCCGTGCATCGAATCCTAAAATCACCTGATCGGATGTAATAATAGGGGTGAATTGCTTAGTTTTAGGATCAAGACTATGCACTTCAACGCGCCCTTCCGTTGAAACAAGGGTTAGCAATGTGCCATCTTCGACCCAATCATAGCCCAATAAGCCACGATCAAGTTCAAGGTTGAGGTCAACAGGATCATGACCGCCTTCAAGCGAAATTAATGTTAGACGTGCGAGTGAATCGGTGCTACCACTCGGTTGGCGCGTACAAATGAGCCAATCACCATCATATGAAGGAATTGCTTCAAAGTAACTGTAGGCATCATCTTTGAAGCGACGCTCAACACCACTTTCGACCTCAATCATATAGATATTGCTAAATTTCCAATTTTCATCGGCGTGTTCATCCCATGCCCGTGTAGTGACAATGGTTCGCCCTGATTTCGACCATTGTGGTGGGCTATAACTGGTTTCAGCGCTTGTCAAACGGCGTGGTTTGGCATCATCGCCTTCAAGTGCTTCATCAACGGGGATAATATAAATTTGAGCATGACGATCATCTGTAAATGATGTTCCTTGCCGATAGGGAATGCGTTCCATTGGATGCGGATCCCAGCGCATTTTTTCGTCTTCTTTTTTACGTTCGCTGCGGTGCTTACCTTCAAGTTTATCTGTTGGTGGGGCTGGTTTTTCGTTGCTATCTTCCTGTTCACGTTCTACAATGTTAGACGAACTCAGGTAGGCGATCATTTGGCTATCAGGTGACCATGCAGGTGCAACTGCACCATTCGCATGGCTTGTGAGGGCGCGTGCTTCACCTGCGTGTTGAACAGGTAGTACATAAATTTGAGGACGCTCTGCCCGTGTGGAAACAAAGGCGATATGCTTGCCATCAGGCGACCAACACGGTGATGTGTTATTGCCACTCCGTGTTAAACGAACGGTTTGGCTACCATCGCTTGCTGCAAGATAAATATCACGATCATACTTTTGATCCATCTGATTCGTAGACATCACCACATAAGCAATCCACTGACCATCTGGGCTAATTTGGGGGTCTTGGACATATTTAATTTTAACGAGGTCTTCAATTGTGATTAAACGCTTTTCATCGTTCATCGTCACTCCACCGTCCTTTTAAAAACTTTTTAAGCGTCCATTGTACAGCAAATAAGACGAAGATGGTACAAAATTGTTAGACGCTCATCCAGCTTTAGTTATAATAGGAATAAGGTAAACTATTATAACCTTATCTAAGCGCGTTAAATGAAGCCATATAGAGGGATACCAATGCCCGATAGATACCAAGAAACACATATCCGCCAATTGCCGATATTTAGTCAATTGCCAGAGCATCAATTCCAATTAATTGCTCGCATGTTTAGTGCTAAAAGTTACAATGCAGGTGATTATATCCAAATACAAGGCACGGAAGCAGTCGGTTTAATCATCCTTGCCGAGGGTCAATTATTGCGTGTTAAATCAGCCCCTGATGGTTCTATATCGCAAGATGGCGTGATTTACGAAGGACAAGCGATATACCCAGACGCACTATTTCAAAGTGTTGTTGCAGATACGCATCTACAAGCCATTCGCCCAACAACAATTTTAGAATTATCGCGCATAGCGATGAGTGATTTGCTAGCGCATCATCCTGAACTCAAAGCACCACTAGGACTAAACACGACCAGTCAATCACACCATATGCACGATGTTCACTTCAAAACCCAGCGCGAAAATGAAGAAGTGCTGCTTAAAACACGCCGTCATTGGTTTGTGATGGCACGGTGGATTTGGGCACCTTTCTTGCTGATTATCTTTGGCTTGTTGATTGCAGCAGGTGTGCCACGCATTGCATTTATCACTGTGCCAGCCGTCTTTCTTTTTGGAATTGTGGGGATTGTTTATATTGTGATGGAATGGGCGAATGATTCGGTCATCATTACCGATCAACGGGTTATTCGGATTACACATACGATTCTGACATTCCGTGAAGTACGTAACGAAGTCATGTTAGAAAGTATCCAAGAAGCCAATGCTGAAATTGGCTCATTTGATATTTTTGCACGCATTTTCCGTTATGGGGATATTGAGCTTAAGACAGCAGGCTCACAAGGTAATTTCATACTCGATTTTCTGCCGAATCCTGAAGAACTACAAGAGCTTATCATCGAAGATGCGCGAAATTATAAATCACGTTCAAGCTCGCGTGAAAGGCAAACGATGGCTGCCGAAATTGATCGCTGGACAAATGGTGATTTCCAAACAGGACAATCGCAAAATGATGCTGTCAGCGCCCAAAAAATCAAAAATATTTACACACCCGGTGATGGTCCTGCCTCGCCTTTCAAAACAGAATTTCCAACTAAAGATGGGGGTATCGTTTATCGTAAGCATTGGTTTATTTGGATACGTGCGATTGCTGTTCCATCCGTTTGGATTATTGGCAGCCTAATTGGGATGTTAGTCTTATTAATTACGCCATTAGCAAGCATTGGGATAATTGGTTGGATAACCGCTTTTGTTGCCTTTTTAGTCGGTGTCGTTTGGTTTTATTTGTCCGATTGGGATTGGCGACACGATTATTACCTCATTACGGATAATAATGTGACGATTGTTAATCAGCGTCCATTATGGCTACAAAATGAGAGTGATCAAATTTTGCTGCAACAAGTCGATAATGTTGTTGCGGAAACAAGTGGTATTTTTCAACAACTTTTCAAATATGGGGATGTACGGCTTGCGCTGGTCGGTGCTGATACCTTCAAATTGTTCGATAACGTTGCTAATCCGCGTCATATTCAGAGTGAAATTACACGCCGTCAGCAACGCTTGAAGCAACGTAAAATAGAAGAACAAGAACGCGCACAACGTGAAACGATTGGCGAATATATTTCGCTGTACCATGAACGCCAACAAACACCTGAGCAAGGGCAAGCTACCGCGTATCCGCAAGATCAAGTCTCAGCCTATGTACCATCGACTCCACAAGCTATTAATCGTCCTGCACCCTCACCTTTTGGGCGTAACAATCGTCCGTCGATGTCAGCAGGTCGTCCCTACACACCTACAAACCAAGTACCACCGCAAGCCTCACCCTATCGCCCAAATCCAACGCCACCGCAAGGTGCTTATCAAGTCCCACCGCAGCAGGGACAATATCCCCCTGCGAACCCGATGCCACCGCAACAAGTACAATATCCCCCTGCGAACCCGATGCCACCGCAGCAAGGACAATATCCCCCTG
>JBAUIA010000480.1:0-12652 GCA_049680565.1 Phototrophicaceae bacterium | reverse complement strand
AATTGGTCGCCTTTATGGATCGGCGTGTGGCTTTTAGTCGTATATGGTTTTCATGTTATCATACAAGCCTACCGTTATCGCTATTATTATACGACTGAACAACGTCAGCAAACTAAATGGCTCATCTTGGGTGCTGGAATTTCTTTAGTTGTGACGATTTGTGCATCATGGTTTCTCGATCCTGCAATTGCTAAGCTCTTAGAAGGTACAATAACAGCATTCGGATTTTATTTGCCAATAGCCTTGTCAGTCGCTATTGCCATCTTGCGCTATCGCTTGTGGGATATTGATATTATTATCAACCGTACACTTGTTTACGGTGTCCTGACTGCCTTGCTGGTTATGATTTATGCCTTGATTGTCAGTGGCTTAGGTTTGCTGGTACAAGATAATGGCAACTTTATTATTTCTTTAGTGGGTGCAGGTGTAATAGCTGTTATTTTTCAGCCATTAAGGTCTTCAATTCAACGTATTATTAATCGCTGGATATTTGGGCAACGCGACGAACCACTAGCTGTTATGATTGAGTTGAGTAAAAGTCTAGAAATGATACTTTCGCCTGAAGAGGCTTTAAAATATCTCGCAGAAATGACATCCAAAACGCTCAAAATACCTTATATTGCTATCGAAAGTGAAGCGTTTTTAAAGATTTCAATAGGTAAGAAAGTGACAACATTAGAGCGTTTCCCATTGATCTATCAAGCGCAACCGATTGGCGTAATGTTAGTATCGCCTCGATCTTCTGGAGAGAAGTTAGCTGCTGCTGACATCCTTTTGCTTGAAAATATAGCGCATCAAGTTAGCAATATTGTTCATGCGTCTCGCTTATCACTAGATTTGCAAGAATCACGCCAGCAAATATTAATAACTCGGGAAGAAGAGCGGCGACGCTTACGTCGTGATTTACATGATGGCTTAGGTCCTGCACTGGCAACCCTAACGTTACAAGCAGAGGCTGCACGTGAATGGCTAGCGATAAATCCAGAAAAAAGCGAAACATTGCTACAAGAGATTATTACAGGGTCGCAGAGTACATTGAGTGAGATTCGGCGTATTGTTTATGATTTACGTCCGCCCGCATTAGATGATTTAGGACTTGTTTCAGCTATTCGAGAGCAGGCGAATCAGTTTACGCGAAATGATCTATTAATCACAGTAGATGCACCAGACCTTTTACCACCATTATCAGCCGCTGCCGAAGTTGCAACCTATCGCATTGTGCAAGAAGCATTGACAAATGTAACACGCCATTCGCAAGCTCATAATTGCCATGTGTTCTTATGCCTCAATGGCACAATGGATATTGAAATTACTGATGATGGAATTGGTATCCCACTCAGCCGTCGGGCAGGTGTTGGATTGAATTCTATACACGAACGTGCAGCAGAACTCGGCGGCTCATGTGTCATTACATCGCAACAGGGGATCGGAACACAAGTTATGGTCTCTCTTCCTCCAAAATAGGATGGTGATAAGATGGAAACAATTACGATTTTGATTGCAGACGATCATCCACCATTTCGATCTGGTCTGAGAGCCTTATTAGAATCTTCAGAGGATGTGAATATTGTAGGTGAAGTAGGAACAGGTACTGATGCTGTCATACAGGCAGCAAAACTACAACCTGACGTTATCTTAATGGATATTCAGATGTCAGATTTAAATGGCATCGAAGCCACAAGACAAATCTTACATACCAGTCCTCATATTGCAATTTTGGTGCTGACGATGTTTGAAGACGATGATTTTGTATTTTCAGCGTTGCGTGCAGGCGCAAGAGGCTATCTATTAAAAGGGACAATGAAAGCTGACTTGCTCCGTGCAATCCATGCAGTTGCACGCGGTGAAGCAATTTTTGGAGCATTAATTGCACGGCGCTTAATGAGTTATTTTACAGAAGTCCAACGACCTACCAAACAATTGCAAATGATTTTCCCTGAATTGACAGAACGTGAACGCGAGATTTTGAACCTCATTGCCAATCATTTAGCTAATACAGAGATTGCACAACAATTAAATATTTCACTAAAGACGGTTAGAAACCATGTATCCAACATCTTTAGCAAGTTACAGGTCGTTGATCGCACACAAGCCATTTTAAAGGCGCGTGAAGCAGGTTTAGGAAGTGATGAACCATAAGACACTTTTGCAAGCCAGTCTGCAGTGACCAGCCTCAGTAAAAACGGACAGCAAAATCATCTCGTCCTAGCACGTTGAAAGTAAGATTGCTCAAATTGAATCGGGTTGAGATAGTCGAGGTATCCGAAAACTATCAAGATTGTGTGACTTCATAGGTCACAATTAGTAAAATTGTATTGATTAAGATACCGATACCGATCCATTCTAAACTGAAATTCTCAGATAAGAGCGCAATCAAACCGGGGAGAATTGAAGCACCGAGTCCCGCAGCGCCAATTTGAAAACCAATTGTTTGTGTCGAAAAACGCCGTCCAACACGTTGCGGTGTGCGCGAAATAAGGGTTGGGAAAATACCTGATAAACCCATACCAATGGAGATGAGTCCAATTAAATCCATAATTTCTGTCAAATTCCATGCTAATAGTAGCGCACCTACGACTGCCAATAGCATCCCAGACCGCAATAAGGTTTTATCACGGACGCGTAACGCAATCCAACCCAATAAGATACGCCCTATGGTGAAGCTACCCCAGTATAGACTTAACCAAAGTCCTGCTGTGTTTTGTGATAATTGACGACCTTCAACGAGTAGGGTATTAGCTAATTGTCCTGTACCAATTTCGATGCCACCATACAAGAAAAATATCAGCATACTTAATAGCACAAGCGGTTGACGGAGTGTTTCTAGTAGTGTTGCAGTATCTGATATTTCTGTAACATTTATATCCGTTTTGTTTGCCTCTGGTGCAATATTCCATTGATTTATAGTTAGAGCGAGTATGATGCACATAATGAGTGCTGCAAATCCAACGGCGATGTATCCCGTTTGCCAAGGCATCGCAAGATCAATTAAGATAAATGTCATGATGGTGGGTGCAATTGTTAAACCGACTCCCCAACTGGCGTGTAACCAATTCATTGCGCTGGTATCGTAGTTCTCAGAGAAGAAATAGTTAAGCCCTGCATCCAGTAAGCCACGTCCTGAATAGGCAATAAAAATAACGATGAGCAGCGCAATCCATGATGTGACAACGGATATGGCGAACATCCCAAGAGCCACAATTAACATCGCAATAACTATGATCCAGCTAAAACGAAAACGTATAAGCAATGTTCCACTACTGATTGTCGCAATGAGCGCCCCAACGGTTGCGAAGAGTAACAATATCCCGATTGCACTGACATCAACAGCATACATATCTTGCATGTAAGTCCATGCAATGTTCAAAATACCACCAGAAATACCTAGTATGATAAATATCGTTATCGAGAGTATAAAAGGCAAGCGACGACCTTTAATGGTTGGGGTAGTGGTCATAGATTAAATTATCCTTATACGTAATTGGTTCTATACCATATGAACCAATGGATTTGACAGGCTGGTATACACTGGTATATTCTGGAGTATACCAATTTTTATTATTTAAAACCAAAAGTTACTAACGATAGCAATACGACTTATTAAGGTTCAATAGATGCTTGTTTTAGGCTTGATGTCAGGAACTTCTGCTGACGGTATAGACATCGCATTGTGTGATAGTCAGACTAAGAATGATCGGCTTGGCGCGCAGATCATTGCTGGTCATACCTATCCATATACCCTTGAATTACGCCAACGCATCCTTGATAGTTGTGACCGTATTACGAGCCATGTCGATGCAATTGCCCAATTAAATTTTGACTTAGCTGAATCATTTGCTGATGCTATTCATGAATTTGCCAGACAATACCAGATTAGCCTGAGTGAAGTTGATCTGATTGGGTCACATGGGCATACACTTTGGCACTCTGTACAAGCAAATGGGCGTGTTAGCGCGACTTTCCAGATAGGGGAAGGTGCTATTATTGCTGAACGCACAGGCATTACAACTATCAATAATATGCGAGCGCGAGATGTGGCATGTGGTGGTCAAGGTGCGCCGTTAACAGGCTATGTCGATTGGTTGTTGTTGCGCCATGCTCAAAAATGGCGTGCTGTGCAAAATATCGGCGGAATGGGTAACGTCACTTTTTTACCACCGCTTAATGAGCAAAATTTAACGCCTATTGCTTTTGATACGGGTCCAGGTAATGCTTTAATTGATGTTGCAGTGAGTTATTTTACTGACGGTCAACAGCAATACGATAAAGATAGCCAACTTGCCCAACAAGGTCGGATTGATGAAATTTGGTTGGATGAGTTACTCCAGCATCCTTATTATCAACGCGATTATCCCAAAACCACGGGACGTGAGATGTTCGGCACAGAAGCTGCGCTGGCTATGATTGATGAGGCACAACAGCGCGGACTGAGTCATTATGAAATTATTGCAACATTGACGGCGCTCACGGCAACTAACATTGTCGATGCTTATAAGCGTTTTGCACCTGCACCGATCAGCGAAATTATCTTGGGTGGTGGTGGCAAGCATAATCCCATGATTGTGAGTATGATAAGCGAATTACTTGCACCAGCAAAAGTCATGACCCATGAAGATATTGGTATCAGTAGTGATTTTAAAGAGGCGCTTGTATTTGCAATCCTTGCCCACGAAACATGGTATGGTCGTGTCGGTACGTTGCCATCACTGACAGGTGCTGACCATGCAGCAATACTTGGGCAAATTATACCTGCGAGAAATTATAATGCGCTTCTCCATAAACGAATGAGCACATCCTTATGATTGTTCCTTTGCGTGCCGAGGATGTTGCCGATTGTGCTTACATTATGTCGGAAAATACACTTTGGCAAACCTATGATGTCACACAAGCTGCTGCGGAAGCACAACTGCATGATGGTTTAAGTAGCCCAGATGCACGCATCATGGTTGCACGCACCGATCAATCTGTGAAAGGTTTTATATGGTATTACACAAAAGGAACTTTTCATCGTGGTGCGTATATTCGTTTGATAGGGGTGCATCCCAATCATCAGGGAGAAGGTATCGGTACTCAACTTATGAATGTAGCGGAAGCAGATATAGTGACATATACACGTCACATATTTCTGTTGTCGTCTGATTTTAATCAAGACGCTCACCGCTTCTATCATCGTCTCGGATATAACGCCATTGGCGCACTTCCAAATTTTGCTAAAGAGGGTATTTCTGAGATGATCTTTTTGAAAACACTTGAACAGAGAAAGGAGCATGATAACGCATAGAATACTAATCCTGTGGCAACTTATTCTTTCAAAATAAATCTTATAAGGAGTTATCACACATGAAAAAAATAGGTCTTTTAGTTCTTTCTATATCGTTACTACTTGCATCCATTGGCTTGAGTAGCGCACAAGATAATACATTAATTATGGCACGCGCTGTTGATGCAACGGGTCTTGATCCGCATACACAAACAGCATTTGCATCCTTACGCTTGCTCGAATTAGTCTATGAACCACTCGTAACAACTGACCAGAATTTAGAACTTGCGCCAGCATTGGCAACAGCTTGGGAATTTTCAGATGATGGTTTGACATTGACCTTCACACTGCGTGAAGGCGTTACTTTCCATGATGGCTCGGCATTTACGGCTGATGATGTCATTGCTTCGTTTAATCGGATTCTCGATCCTGAAGTCGCATCTGCTGCTGCAACCAACTATGCCAGTATTGAATCCATCGAAGCTATCGATGATCTGACTGTTGCTTTCAATCTCTCAGTTGCTGATGTTCCGATTCTATCCGCTATGGCAAGTACCAATGCCGTTATCTTATCATCTGATGTGATTGCAAATGATGATCCATCCCTTGTGACAGTGGGTACAGGACCTTTCATTCTTGAAAGTTGGACACCTGACGATACAACAACCCTTAGCGCTAATACAAATTGGTGGGGTGACGGTCCATTTGTTGATGGCATCGAAATCCGCATTATCCCTGATGAAGCATCAATCCTTGCTGCATTGCGTGCCGAAACAGTCGATTTTGCTTTACTCAATGACCCACTTATTGCGACATTGCTCGTTGATGATGCGAACGTTGTTCTGAATCGCACACCGACATTGTCATATAATGTGTTGCAACTCCGCGCTGCTGTTGAACCACTTGACCAATTAGAAGTGCGTCAAGCGATTTCATGTGCCATTGATCGCCAACAAGTTGTGGATACAGCAGCTTTAGGTGAAGGACAAGTGACAGGACCGCTCACAATGGCTTCCTTTGCGCTGCCAACGGATGAATTGTTCTGCTATGAGCAAGATATTGAACGCGCTCAAGAATTGATGAATGCAGCAGGATTTGCTGACGGATTCACCTTAAACGTGATTCTTGCAAATGCTGAACCACCTGTCGCATCCTCAATTGCACAAAACTTACAATCACAATTAGCAGCAATTAATATCGAAATTGAGATTGAAGCGCTGGAATTTGGTACATATGTTGATCGCTGGTTAGCAGGTGATTTCATGGCTGCTGTTGCATTAAATGGTGGTCGCACTGATCCCTATACGATGTATTCACGCTATTGGCAAGATGATGCACGCTTCCAGATTACCGCAGGGTATATTGATGAAACACTCGATTCATTGATGGCAGCAGGGCAAACTGAAACTGATCCTGAAGCACGTTATGAAATCTTTGCTGAATTCCAACAACATATCACCGAAGTGAATCCTTGGATTTGGCTCTATGCAGGTTTCTCGTATACCGCACATCAACCCTATGTGACTGGTTGGCAACCTAACGCAAGCGACTCACTCTATTTCTTGAGTTCCGTGCAAGTTGATAAATAAGATACACACAGTTACAAGTTTGTGTATATTCGTAAACTAGCGAGATAATCTTCTTGCTAAAAGTTAGATGACATCCCTGTATTAATCAGATACAGGGATGTTCCACCATAAATCAGCTTATAAGACCATGCAGCTAATTAATTACGACACATAATAGGTACGCTAATGACACGATACCTGACTCAACGCTTAATTAGTTTAATTCCAATGATGATTGGTGTTTCGATTCTTGTATTTGCAGCCATTCGTCTCGTACCGGGAGATTTAATTACGGCACAACTGGGTACAGAAGCGGGTATGCTCTCTGATGAGCAACGACAATCATTAGAGGCATTTTATGGGCTTGATAAATCACCGATTGAGCAATATTTTATCTGGATGGGCGATGTTCTAACGGGTAATTTAGGGCTTTCTGTGCGACAAGGACAACCTGTCTTAGATTTGATTTTGAGCCGTTTTCCTATCACATTAGAATTAGCAATTATTTCTGTATTTATTGCCATTATCATCGGTATTCCACTAGGTATCATCGCAGCAATTTATACCAATACAGTTTTCGACTTATTGGCGCGAGTCATCGCTATGATTGGTTTATCTGTGCCAAATTTTTTGCTAGGGACACTTATTATTTATGTGTTATCGGTTTACTTCCGCATCCTTCCTAATTCAGGCGACTATGTCTCATTAACCGAAGACCCAATACGTAATCTGCAACAAATGATTTTTCCTGCGCTAACACTCGGAACATCATTTGCAGCATCTGTTATGCGGATGACACGCTCATCTATGTTAGAAGTCCTCAATGAAGATTATATCCGCACAGGACGTAGCAAGGGGCTAGCTGAAATTTTCATTATTCGTCGCCATGCACTCAAGAATGCGCTTATTCCTGTGGTAACACTGATCGGCATTGAATTTGGCTATCTGCTCGGTGGAACATTTATTGTCGAACAGATTTTTTCGATTCCGGGAATTGGTCGTTTGACAATCAATGCAATTACGCAACGTGATTATGCACTGGTACAAGGTGTTACACTGTTTGTTGCCATTAACTTCGTTTTGATTAATTTACTCGTTGATACACTCTATACGGCTATAGATCCGCGTGTGAGGTATGATGGCTGATCGTGAAATCCCTAAATTATCGGCTTCTCAATCGCGTTGGGGCAAACTCCTGAAGCGTATCTGGCACGAACGTGGCACTGTTGTGGGTGGCGTGATTGCCATTTTCTTCTTCACAATTGGGATCTTAGGCTTACTTGGTATTACGCCATATCCCATCATTGAACAACACCCTCTTGATCGTTTATCTGCACCTGATAGTAGCTATTGGCTTGGAACAGATCAATTTGGGCGAGATGTATTGAGCCGTATCATGAAAGGGACGGCAAACTCATTACAAGTCGCTATCCTTACGGTGACAATCTCAACCATAATAGGGACAATTATTGGCACAGTCGCAGGCTATTTTGGCGGTAAAACAGATAACATCATTATGCGTACAATGGATATTATTTTTGCATTTCCAGCCTTATTGCTAGCCTTATTGATTGTGACAATTTTGGGTCAGGGACTGTATAACACAGTTTTAGCAATTTCGATTGTCTACACCCCCATTTTTGCAAGGGTAGCGCGAGGACAGGTAATTTCAGTCAAGGAAATGGAATTTGTCATGGCTGCGCGTAGTTTAGGTGGTGGACATTTCTTCATTATTAGTCGGCATATTATCCCTAATATTTTGCCTGTTATGATTGTCCAAATTACGCTGGCGCTATCATGGGCGCTTATTACAGAAGCAGGATTGAGCTTTTTAGGTCTAGGAACACAACAACCCGAACCCTCACTTGGTTTGGAGTTAAGTACGAATCGTGCGCTTGCAGAAATTGCACCTTGGCTCATCCTATACCCCGGTTTAGCAATCATGCTCATGGTACTTGCGTTTAACTTGCTGGGAGATGGCTTGCGTGATTTGTTAGACCCGCGCGGACGTGGACACTGATAGGATCAATCATGCTGGATAAAAACTCTTCACAACCTCTATATGAACAAATCAAGCGATATATCCTCTCTCGGATTGAATCTGGTGAATATATCGCGCATCAACAACTACCCTCAGAAAGGCAATTATCGGATCAGTTTGATGTTAGTCGCCTAACGGTCAGCAAAGCGATCAAGCAACTCGTTCAAGATGGTTGGTTATATGTCCAGATTGGTAAAGGGACGTATATTGGCGAAGAACCCATTCAGCAACAAATTGATATGCTAACCAGTTTCACAGAAGATATGAAAATTCGTGGTCAGAACACGACAAGCCGTATCTTACATGCCAGTGTCAAGCCTGCCTCAGAAGAAGTTGCTATTGCTTTAACAATTCCTCAAGGGACACCCATTGTTGAGTTAGAACGAGTTCGTTTGGTATCACAAATACCAATGGCAATTGAACGAGCATCGGTGATTGCTGACCGTTGCCCTGATATACTGGATCATCATGATTTTTCGTCGGAATCACTTTATGCGGTATTACGCGAAAATTATCATGTTTTATTAGTATCGGCAGAACAAGTTTTTGAAGCGCGTGCAGCAACAAAAGATGAATCTAAACTTTTGAATATTAGCATTGGTGCGCCTGTGCTTGCGATTCATCGTATCACCTATGATGAGATGAATCAGGCATGTGAACACGTAAAGTCTGTTTATCGCGGTGATCGTTATAAATTCCGTGCTAAGTTAAGTCGCATTTAACCCTATTGACACTTATCATTATATTTAAAGGGGATAGATATGAAAGTTACGAAAGATATGGTGCATGAAGATCTTCGAGGGTTCTATTTCCCGATGAAGATTTTAGGAGGGATACTCAGTCAGACTTGGGGCATGAAACTTATGAATCGTGCGAATGAAAGATTAAAGGGTGATAACATTGAAGGGCTACAGTGCCAAGAGATGTATATCCCTAGCACACACGGTGATCCTGATATTCGTATAAGGATATATAAGCCATTGGATGCACCCGATAATTTACCGTGTATGCTCTATTTGCATGGTGGGGGATATGTACTAGGTGTACCTGAAGCATATCCTGACATCATCAAAAAATTTATTGATGCTAAGCCTTGTATTATCGTTGCCCCAGATTATCGAAAAGCACTAGCAACCCCTTATCCCGCAGCGTTTAACGATTGTTATGATACGCTATTGTGGGCAAATGACCATGCTGATGAATTAGGCGCTATTGCGGACAAATTTATTGTGTGCGGTCACAGTGCAGGGGGTGGTTTGGCAGCAGCCGTTACATTGAAGGCGAGTGATACAAATGATGTTAACATTGCCTTTCAGATGCCTATTTATCCAATGATTGATGATCGTCAGATGAGTGCATCTTCACAATCAAATGCGCCTGTTTGGAATGCAAAATCAAATAAATTAGCGTGGCATCTGTACCTCAAGCAACTAAAAGAGACAGATTCAGATATTCCTGCTTATGCTGCACCCGCAAGAGCTAATAATTATTCGCACCTACCACCGACAATCACCTTTGTAGGGAGCTTAGAACCCTTTAGAGATGAGACGATTGCTTACGTTGAGCATATCAGACAAGAGGGGATTCCAGTCGCATTTGAACTATATGAAGGCTGTTTTCATGCCTTTGAGGTTACTGCGCCTGCTACCGCTATTGGTCATTCTGCATGGGACTTCTTATTATCAAACTATAGTGCCTTTGTTGATAAGTATATCTATAATACAGCCGTATCAATATCACAAACTACTGAATAACTCAGTAGTTTGTGTATGTATATCATCACTCACTCATATCCAACAACATTGATCCCAATAACATATCACTGATCGTAATACCTTTGGGTAGATTCACGATCACCGAAACAATTTGAGCAATCGTTTCAGGTTCAACCAACATTTTACGATCCATATCTGGACTTGCATCCCAACGCATTGGCGTATTGGCAGGTGTTGGTGAAAGCATCACAACCCGAATGAGTTCAGGGCGTAATTCGTCAGCAAGTGAGCCTGTTAAACCCCGTAAACCTGTTTTGGCTGCTGTATAGGCACTAATGCCACCAAACGAGTTAATGGCTGCCATTGAACCAATATTGATAATACTGGCATTATCACTTTTTCGTAAATGCGGTAATAAGTCGCGTGATAATAAATAGGGTGCTTTTAAGTTTACACCTAAAATGTGGTCAAGGTCAGCATCTGTGGTTTCATCAATTGTCTTGATGAGCCAATCACCCGCACAATTGACTAAGACATCAATAGTGGTATCTGAGAGCGCATCTGCCATTGCCTTGACTTTATCAGATTCCGTAATGTCAAATGCTTGAATACTTGATGATCCGCCTTGAGTTTTAATCTCCTCGGCAACAGTTAGTAATTTGGATTCTGTTTTCCCCACAAGTACGATATGAAATCCTTCTTTTGCCAAAAGGAGCGAAATTGATCGTCCCATCCCTGATCCTGCACCTGTAATAACGGCTGTTCTTTGTGTCATCATTTGTCCAATCAGATTATATTGGTAAAGTTAATGAAGCGAGATCACGCGGATAATAGGTAATCATCTCTGATCCATCATCGGTAATAACAACTGTATCAGAATGTCGGAAACCACCCACTTCAGGATTATACAAACCCGGTTCAACTGTAAAGACCATGCCTACTTCTATCGGCGTATCATCACCCACATCTAAGAAAGGTCCTTCATGATACCGTAAGCCAATGGTATGCCCTGTATGATGTTTCCAGTACGACATTAAATCATGTTTTTCGCAATAGGCGCGTACATCTTTATCAACAGCGCTACAAGGTTTACCGGGTTCAAGGGCTTCCATTGCGAGTGTTTGCAAATTGAACATATGGTCAAACATGCGCTTTTGCTCGTCAGTGGGTGTTCCTAGTATCATGGTGCGTTCAAGTTCGCTAACATATCCCCAGATAGGGGCACTTGCACCTGTTACCAAAATATCACCTGCTTGAAATTTAATATTGCTTGTTAGTGCATGTGGAATTGCTGCATTCCGCCCAATCTGCCCCCGATAACCTGCCATTGCCCCTTCGTAGTAGGAACTATTATTCCGCCAGATAGGGCCTATTGCATCAAGCATTGCGAGGGTAGCTTCGTTACTGGCACGTTGGGCAACTTCCACTTCGCCTATCCCGACTTTGGTATATTTTTGAAGTAGCATATGTGCCAAATTTGCCCATTTACAACTTTCTTTTAGCAAGTCGATTTCAGCTTGTGATTTAACTGCCATTTGGTCTTCAATAGGGGCGCGACAATTGATAACGTCTGCGCCCATTAACTTGGATAAGGGTTCACCTCTATAGCCAAATATCCACGGATAGCCATCGCTATCTGCACCTATTTTGCCATCAATACCCATCTCTTTGAGGGTATCAACGAGGATATTCATCGGATGATTGGTATTCGGATATTCAAGATAATAAGCAACATGGTCTATATCCGCCATTGCTTTTGCATGTTCAATTTCCATTCTTGGAACGAACATCGCTCGTTCGCCTTTTTTGTTCATAATATAGGCAATAGGGCGCTCTGTGGGGATAAAAGCAAAGCCAAGATAATACTTGATGTAATCCGCATCAAATAAAACTAAACCGCTACAATCCAGTTCCTCAATAATTGATTGTAAACGCTGGTTACGCTGGGCATATTCTGCATCACTAATTTTGAGTTCTGTAATTTTAAATACCATTTGATGTTTCCAATCTCTTTCCTAAACAGATATAGTCATAGCCTCTAAATCTCGTGGAGAATAAGTAATAATTT
>JBAUIA010000479.1:0-7917 GCA_049680565.1 Phototrophicaceae bacterium | reverse complement strand
CGCGGTTGCATTTTGCACACGCACTATCGTTGCTGTTTGGTTAAATGCTTGCTCTGTGAGTGATAAGGATGTTTGTTGAGCAAATACAGTTTCGAGTGCTTCTTGCCCTGTAGTGGGTTGTACTTGTGCAATCTGTGTTGTCGGTGAGGGTTGCGGGCCAGTTTGAGGAAATATCTCACTGATAAAAAACCCTACACCTAGGAGCAAGAGTAAAATACTAACGATACTCAGTATATGAAAGGGCATCGCAGGGCGTGTGTATTTGATGAGTTGCTCGGTATCGCTTACAAAATTTGCGTCATGTATGCGATGAGCATGTTGCGTCGCTAATTGTTTGATTTCATCAGGAAGTTGGTCACGACTTGGCATCTGCGTATCATTGAGCAATACAGGAATCACATTAACTCGATGGATAAAAGCGGAGTCAATTTCAATTAAGACGAAGTCGGTTATATTATTCGCTTTTCGATGTTGAATTTCATCTAGCCATGTATTGCCAATAATCACCAGCATATGGTCAGATTCTATGATGAAGCGTTGTATTTGAGCGCGAAAATCCCCTTTCGGCATAATATTATCTTTATCCAAAAAGAGATTACGTTTTTGTGCGCCAAAAAATCGCCAAATCCCAAAAGACCGTTCAAATTGACGATATAATTTTTTAGTTGTATCCAAACTATCTGTGCGACGGTAAGAGAAAAAAATTCTTGCCACAATTCACCATAATCTCAATAACTCTATACATTTTCCTAATTATGACAGGGATAACTTACAATGCCAAGTTTATAATGAAAAACACTCACAAAAAAGTTGCTTTGTGAGCATTTGCTTGAAAAATTAGTTGCTCAAGGCATCTAATTGAGGGAAGATGGTTGCGAGATAGTGTAGTAAGGCACGCGCGACAGGTGAAAATGGCATGGTTTCATCATAGATCAATTTAATTTCGCGTGTGAGATCAATATCATTGACGATCAGACCATGTAATAATCCTGCTGATATTTCGCGTGTGATAGCATAATCGGGCAAGATTGCGACACCCATGTTAGACATCACCGCTTGCTTAATCGCTTCTTGGTTATCAAATTCAGCGACGATTTTGGGTGTTACCTGATGTGTCTCCAGCACATGATCGATCCAAACACGGGTACGGCTATTGACTTGGCGCGTGATAAAGGCTTGCTGATTGAGGTCTTGAAACGATAATGTCTCTTGTTGTGACCATGGATGCCCTTGCCCCACAACAACCACCATATCGACAGGGCGCAATGCTAGACTGCCTAAGCCTTTGCGTGTGATTTTTTCAAGCTCGCCTTCTACGATAGCTAGGTCAAGTCGGTGATCCATCACGCCAACAATATTCTGGGTGGTGATGCCTGTTTGGAGGGCAACATTGAGTTGGGGGTACTTCACACGGAAACTTCCGAGCCAATCTGGTAAAAGATAGGTACTGACACCGGGGGTTGCACCGATGGTTAATTGCCCACTTGTGATATTTTCAACATTGGTCACTTGGCTTTCAGCTTCGGCAACAAGGCGGAGGATGCGCTGGGTATAATCATAGAGTGTTTCACCAGCAGGTGTTAATGTGACACCGCGCCTACCTCGAATGAATAAAGATGTGCCGAGGCTATTTTCTAAATCTTGAATATGCTGGCTAACAGCAGGTTGTGTCATTGGGAAAGTTTGAGCAGCAGCACTAAAGCTCCCTGATTGCACAACAATCGCAAAGATTTCCAATTTGTATAGGCTGAGCATGTGTGTTTCCATTTCAATAAGCTATTTAGATAGCTTGATACCGCAAATCTACATCCTTGAGAACAATACCTAAGAATGAAATAAACGTTTCCCTAGAGGAATATATGATTACAATACCACTCTTTATGAATAAAGCATAAAAGAGTGCGTTCATTAAAGTAAAAGAACACAGAGGGTAGGCTGTGTCCTTTTAGAAGGGGTAGAACGTTATTATTTGAGAGATGCTATCAAGTTTTACCTTGATACTCTAAATTTAACATGACTCGTATCAGAAAACAACTAAGATACAAAATCAATGATGAGTATTTGATTAATGGTCAGGCAAAATCGACGCGCAAACTGCGATTGAGGCAAGCCTGCCAAGCTAAGGCTGTCGCAATCACGGTGTCATCGTGCATGCCACTGGGCGCATTATAACGATAATTACCACTCGCTGTCATTTCAATCTGGTAGGCAGCCAATTCACTGAGGAGTACCTCATCAGGCAAAAGCGATAATTCACCGCGCTCAATGGCTAACGATAATCCTTCAATCAACGGAGCTTTACTTTTACTGGTAGTCATAAAGGGACGTACAGGTACGCCATCATCACGCAATTGTTCGATAATCGGCGTGCCGATACTATTGGCTTCTGCCCAAATGATCGCAGGATGCCACTTATCTGCTAGGATTTTGAGTCGTTCGCGTTGAAAACGATATTCAATTTTATTGAAGCGCTCTAATGCCACCATGGCGCGTGTGCTACTATCAATGACAGCAATCACCGTAAAATCATGATCGCGCCCCCAATCAACACCCATCACATAACGATGCCCTGCAATGTAGCGTGCATCTTGTGGGGCAATCGCTGCTGCTTGAATACCGCGAAAGACTGCACCTGAATCCTCAATAAATTCTGCGAGATATTCTTCCCGAAAGGTACGGTTAGATGTTGTGCGCTTGATTTCATCTAATTCGGATTCATCTACTAATGGATTGATGGACGAATCGAAATGGAAACTCTGCCAACGACTTTCGAGTGGATCAAGACCGCGCTGATACAGATGCCAAAACCAATTTTTACCGCGTGGTGTACTCAGAAATAGCGCCCCACCCTGACTTTCTAGCAACATTGGGCGTACAACCTCTGCCCAAACATCAGGGTGCATGTATGCTGCCTCGTCTAAGACGGCATAATCCAAACCTGCACCGCGCAAATTATCAGGGTAATGCGTGCTACGAATTTCGATCACGCCCCCTGTTGGCAGTTCGATGCGTTTTTCACTATCCCTAATTTGGATACCAGTCACGTTCATCATCGTCATCTTGAGGTCGCGCCAAACGTGACTCGCCATCTGATATGTCGGTGCGAGCCACCAAATCGTCTTCCCGCGAAATGCCATTTCCATGATGACCAGCTTCGCTAGTTCGGTTTTCCCAAAGCGTCTGCCACAAGAAACTACTGTGTACATCTGACTCATCAAGACGATGGTCTTCTGCCCAAGATGGGGTTGCACTAACCTTGCCTGTGGTCGCATCGTAGTATTCGATGCGGAATGTATGATCGTGAGGGGTTTCTTCAACTTCTTTGGCATCATGAATCCTTATAAAACGGTCAACAACAACACCGAGCGCACTCGTAATTTGATTGAGCGGTGCTTTTTCGATTTTTTCGTGGGTGATGGCATTCACTAGATCATCAATCTTATCCGCCATACGATTTTGCGCGATCATCAATTTATGGATGCCTTCATCGTGCATGTACTTTTCATATTCCGCTTTGATCTGCTCATAATTCAATTGCCATTTGCGAATGGTGCGCGTTGGGATACCACTAATCACACTCGCTTCTTTGAGCGTATGATCGCGTAGCAACCAAACGGTGTGCATTTGCTCGACAATCGACATGCGTTTTTTTGCCATAATAGCCTCCTGTATCAACGGTCATAATGGCAATACCAGACATAGCCCACGCAATTGTGATCTATGCCTGCTTTGCCCGCGAACTCGTCGTCCGACTTCCAACGGATCATTCATCATCAGTGTGTGTTTATCATCCGTGCCGCGTATTGAATTGATATTCTCAGAATAGAACATTATTTCTAATTGATGTTGTGCATATGACCGTTAGTATGTCCGTTAATATGAACACGCCTAAAAATGGGGCTTTGGTGAGCAGGACGAGTCATCTAAAAAATTGAATAACTCATATCGTATTTTTCTTAACTTGAGGATGTGTATGGGCGTTGCTCTGTCTGCGCCCGCCAAGTAGGAGGACATAAAGTCCATCCCCTACACGCTATAAAAATTTATCGAAGGTTACATTACCCACTTAAAATGTGTGTGTTGATGTATTTTGATACTATCCTGCCAAATTATTGAAATGCACCCTGATAATCGCCTAGATTGTACAAAACACGCAATTTGTATCCCGTAATTTTGTGTTTATTGATAGTGCGCTTCGTGTTATTGTGAGTCATAATAAGCTATATTATGACCATCTGAGCTTAAAATACGCCTTGTATCACTAGGAAAATAACTGCTATGTCTGTAATCCCAACAACCCTAGAGCAGTATATTACGCATCATGCTGCATACGATGAAACATTTGATACGGATATGCTTGCACGTCCGCAGTATCGTTCACTGATAGACCGTTTGATGCGTTTTTCAGTGGATGAACTTGCCAAACGGCAAGCAACCTCTGATATGACATTTCTGAATCAAGGGATAACATTTACCGTTTATGATGATGATCGCGGTACGGAGCGCACGTTCCCCTTTGATTTGTTACCACGCATTATCACCGCACAAGAATGGCACTATATCGAAGCAGGCTTGATTCAACGCTTACAAGCGCTCAATATGTTTTTGTATGATGTCTATCACGATGGCAATATCTTCAATGATAAGATTATCCCCTACGAATTGGTTGCCAGTGCCAAACATTATCGTCGTGAGATGCGTGGGGTTGATGTTCCGCACAATGTATATGTATCGGTATGTGGTACAGACCTTGTGCGTTTACCAGATGGTGAATTTGCCGTTTTAGAAGATAATTTACGGGTGCCAAGTGGTGTATCGTACATGCTGGCGAATCGGCAAGTGACGAAAAATGTTTTTCCGCGTATTTTTCAGAATTATGGTGTGCGTCCTGTCGATCAATACGGACAAGCGCTACTCAGTACCTTGCAATCCTTAGCAGTGAATACCGATGATCCAACAATTGTTTTACTGACACCGGGTGTTTTTAACTCAGCCTATTTTGAGCATACCTTCTTAGCACGTCAGATGGGGATTCAGTTGGTTGAAGGGCGTGATCTGCTGGTACATAATAATTTTGTCTATATGCGAACAACCAGTGGACTTAAAAAAGTGGATGTCATCTATCGTCGGATTGATGATGATTTCTTAGACCCGCTCGCGTTCCGTTCTGATAGCCAATTGGGTGTTAAAGGTATCTTTAATGCGTATCGTGCAGGGAATGTTGTGCTTTCCAATGCGGTTGGTACAGGATTAGCCGATGACAAAGCCATTTATGCCTATGTGCCAGCGATTATCCGTTATTACCTTGACCAAGATCCCATTTTACAAAATATTGAAACCTACTTGCTCGAAGATGAAAAACAACGCGATTATGTTATCAAAAATATTGATAAATTAGTCGTCAAGGCAGTCGGTGAAGCAGGTGGTTACGATATGTTGATTGGTCCGCGCAGTACCAAACAAGAACAGCAAAAATTTGTTGAGGCAATCAAGGCAAGACCGCGTAATTACATCGCACAACCGACACTTGCCTTATCGACTGCGCCGTGTTTTCTCGATAATAGCTTATCTGCACGGCAT
Organism: Phototrophicaceae bacterium; assembly: GCA_049680565.1. Classification (GTDB taxonomy): domain Bacteria; phylum Chloroflexota; class Anaerolineae; order Aggregatilineales; family Phototrophicaceae; genus JAUZRW01. The sequence continues at coordinate 2,337 of JBAUIA010000479.1, read as the reverse complement.
ATTGATTTACGTCCCTTTATGTTACAAGGCGAGAAACCGATGCTCGTACCGGGGGGCTTAACGCGCGTTGCACTCAAACGCGGGTCACTTGTTGTTAATTCGTCACAGGGTGGTGGCAGTAAGGATACATGGGTGCTTTATGACTGAACAACAGCCAATGCTTTCGCGGGTTGCGGATAGCCTCTATTGGATGAGCCGTTATCTGGAACGGGCTGAACACACCGCACGCTTAATTAATGTCCATCTCAATAATATGCTGGAAATTGAACATAGCCGAGAAGCGGATCGTTTACAGCGCTTGCTCGATACACTCAATATGGATACGGATAATCTTGCGAGTGATGATGTGATGCAGTATCTGGTATTTGATAATGATAATTCGGCATCGATTGCGGCAACAGTTGCTTCTGCGCGTGAAAATGCACGGCAAGTGCGCGATCAATTTAGCTCCGAAATGTGGACGCAACTCAACAAACTATATTTGCAAGTCCAACATGCAGATACGACCCGTCTATGGTACGATTCGCCACATAATTATCTGACCCGCATCTTAGATGGCTCACACTTATTCCAAGGTGTGACAGATGCCACCATGAATCACAATCAAGGCTGGCAATTTATCCAGATTGGGCGCTATATCGAAAGGGCGCTTGATTTACTCATCTTGCTGGATGTACATTTTGGGGAAGTCCCCACAGGTGAACACGATATTTCTACCGAACATTATTTTGATCTAGTCGGCACACTGAAATCTGTGAGTGCGTTTGAGGCATACTGCAAAGTCTATAATCCCAATGTACGCTCAGATAGCATTATTGAGTTTTTACTCTTTAATCAAGAATTTCCACGCTCCTTGCGGTTCTGTATTGATAATCTACTGGTCGCACTCAATACACTAGCAGATGCAACAGGACGCACCCGTAATGCCAAGCTCTATCGCTTGTCAGGGCGTTTGCAATCCAATTTAAGTTTTGATGAAATTGCCGATATTGATAATCTTCCAACGTATATCGATAATATCAAACAACAAATTTACCAAATACATGATACGCTATACGATACATATATCAGTTACACAATCGAAACGGCACTTTAGCCATGTACTATGCGATTAGCCATTTAACCCTCTACAAATATAGTCATCCCATCAGCGATAGTGTGATGGAAATTCGGATGCAACCCCGTAGTGACGGTAATCAACGGGTGATTCGCTTTGATGTTAATGTGAGTCCTGATACGCGTATTTTCTCAACGCGTGATTATCTGGGCAATACGATTCATAATTTCAATATCCCTGCCCTACACGAAAGTCTGGCAATTAAAGCTGAAGCAGTGGTTGAACTCAAAGAGCCAGCACCCTTGCCTGATGCCTTGCCTTTATCGGCATGGGATGCGATTGACGCACGCTCACATGATCGTGATCTCTATGATTTATTGCTCGCGGGGCAATACACACAATCGACACCATTACTCAAGCAATTTGAACAAGAAGTGCAATGGCAACGCAGTAATGATCCCTTGTCATTGGTCAAAGAATTGAACACGACTATCTATAATGCTTTTTCTTATCAATCGGGTGTGACGCGTGCCGATTCTCCAATTGATGTTGCCTTACAATCACGGAGTGGCGTTTGCCAAGATTTCACGCACATTATGCTAACGATGCTCCGTAATGTAGGCATTCCTGCACGCTATGTCAGTGGTTATCTGTTTCATCGCGTGGAAGAAAATGATCGCTCCGATGAAGATGCGAGCCATGCGTGGTTAGAAGCATGGTTGCCTGAACTCGGCTGGGTTGGCTTTGACCCCACCAATAATCTGATTGTTGGAGATCGCCATATTCGCGTTAATGTGTCCAATGATTATGCAGCAGCCTCACCATCACGCGGTATTTTTACAGGCGATGCCAGCACCGAACTCGAAGTGCGCGTTAAAGTCTCACAATTACAAGAATTGCCGTATGAGCATGTCGAACTCACACCTGATATGCCGATGCCACGTTATAGCTACTATCAAGCACCGCAACAAACTCAGCAACAACAGCAACAGCAACAATAAGCATCTTAGCTGATTAGCATTTTAGCTGGTCAGCTTTTGCAAAATTTCCTCATTTAATGCTCTGTTCGGTAAATAGCTAAACAACGATTTTGCAGTAGTTTAGGTGCGCTATAGCGTACCCTTACAACAGTTACTTATCGGATGAAGCATTTAGTGACATACTCCCCGTAGCAAGCTACGGGGCATCTAAGGTCAACGGGTCTGCTTCCACAGTGGAAGTCTGACATAACCCTCTCTTAGTATAGGCAGATGTCCCTGCCTGTTGAATATTAATTGCTG
>JBAUIA010000478.1:0-1682 GCA_049680565.1 Phototrophicaceae bacterium | reverse complement strand
TAGCACCGCTAAAAGGTGCGCTGACGCGAGGGGTTAAAACCCCCGATGCAACAGAGTTTTAATCTGTCAGCCAAATAAATTTGTGAGCAGACAAAACCACTTTAAGCACCCGTTAAAACGGGATGATGCGATAGCAGACAATGACATTTACAGATCATTTTGGCAGCGCATAGCAGTCACGATGACAGCGCATAGCGGACACGATGACGGCGCATAGCAGACACGGTGACAGCGCATAGCAGACAAGAAAAGGGACAGCATTATAGTAATTTTTATTCTAAAGGTCTAACATTCAAAAATAGAGATCGCGCTATGAGGCATACAGTGCGATTATAAGCTATTTGAGGGAATTTTTTCGGTTTATTAGCTACTCTTTTTCATGCGCTCTAAGTAGGCTTCTTTTTTCTGTTTGATACGTGCTAATTGCTCTGCTTGTGATGCTGCATTCTCAAACGTTGCATCATTTAACCTATCAATTTCGTCCTGATTATTTAAATAGAACTTGATAGCTGATAGCACCTTGTCGATAGATATATTATATTGCTCGCTGGCATGGTCCACACCCCAAGTAAGCGCATTACCTGCTACCAAATGTGCATTGGCTTCTGTACCATCAACAACCGCTCGTAGAAGGTTTTCTCCTCTTAATTGGATGTTTTCCATATCAACCTCTATCCTACTTAATTTCAATTAGTTCATTCTCGATTAGTATCATATCTAAAACATCTTCAGCATATGCAGTAATAAAGTTTACAAGTATGCCGATACCTCTAATACCTTGCATATGACGCGTACCTAAGAAGATGCCTTTATGGACTTTGTTTTCATCCATGCACTGATAATGAAGAACTCTAAAATCATCATCAAGCGACAGCACAGCACGATTGTGATTGGTTGCCCACTCAAGAATCTCACTATCAAGCGCACTATTTGGTAAGTCATCTAATTCCTCTAATCGTATCACATCAATTCCCCTATCGCGTAATTGAATAGCGATCTGCTTGGCAATATGTGTGTCTGTAAAAAGCCTTAATGCCATTGTGATCCTAAATAGATGTCAGATGTGATTAGTATGAATCAAGTATAGCAGATTAGGTAAAGTTTGAACCCACGTCCTCTTGCCCCCTATACATACCTCAAACACATTTTGCCCTAAATATCTCAGCGACCTAAATACTTGAGAATCGCTATTTCTTAATGGAATTCGATGTTACTAGCTTGCTGTTCAAGTTGTTTTTCAACTATCTTTTTCGAGTTGCTTAAGCCGGTATTTCAACTCACCTATCTGTTCGCTGAGTTTATTCATCTCATCACGCAGTTCGCTTGCTTGTTACGCATCGGATTACCCGAACTATCTCGCGGTTGCTCACGCTCAAAATACACAAAATCAATGGTTACAACGATTAGGTGTTCCCTTTGAGTATTACGAAATGAACGCGCAAGAGCCTGTCTATCACTTACCCTCATTGAATCCATCTCAAAAAGATAGATAAACAGATAGCCGTCTTGCAAGACGAGCTGCTCAACATACTCGATGTGGCGTTTTAGACCATCATTTGTGATACCAAGCGCGTCAGTTGTTTGGGAAATATGCTCGACATTATATCCAAGAGTTATGAAAAGCCCTATTATCGCATCACGATCAGCAAGAGCTTGAATATCAGCTTTTTAAAGGTTAAGGT
>JBAUIA010000477.1:0-1532 GCA_049680565.1 Phototrophicaceae bacterium | reverse complement strand
GCGCAGACAGTATCGTCACCTGTGACTCAAGTCACAGGCTCTTAATATGCGTTGACTGAAGTCAACTTTTGACGACATATTTATACAATAATTGCACTTAAGCGAGCTTTAGCTCCCGAATAAGTGTCGCTAGACCGCTATGGCTTTAGCGTCTAGCGATAATGCTTGAAAGAAACCGTCTAATGGATTGGCTGATGTCAGTATCAGTGAAATGATTGACCCGTTTTTAATCAGTTACATGTCTTATCCATTATTTGCGTTATGTATCAAATCTCGCTAATAGCAACAACAGCATCTTATTTTGATGCGATCACCTAAGCATCTGTTTAGTTGTATTGAGCAATCATCCTTGTACAATACCTATACTGTTGATGTGTAGGAGAATCATCCGTGATTATGATTGATGTTATCGCCCGTTTTGGTTTCGCTTTATTAGGATGCTGGCTCATTTATGTCACTGTTCTGACAACAATCCGTGTATTTGTGTTACCGCGTGGCGAAAACGCGTGGTTATCGCGCCAAATTTTTCGCTTTGTGTATCAGCTATTCTTGTTGGCGGCATATAAAAAAGAAACGTTCAACGAGCGCGATGCGATCTTAGCTTTGTTTGCCCCTGTGGTCTTATTGGTGCAGCCGATGATCTATCTCAGCTTAATTATCATTGGATTTACGCCCATTTACTGGGTATTGAGTAGTGACCCATTGACACTCTTTAGTTTTGAGGAAGCCTTCTTCCTCAGTGGTTCATCTTTGATGACCTTGGGATTTGCTCCTGTTGGCGCACATAATATCCCCACGCAAATTTTCAGCTTTACCCAAGCAGCAATGGGCATGATGTTCGTTGCTTTGCTGATTGCTTATCTGCCAACAATTTATTCGGCATTTAGTACCCGTGAGTCGTTGGTTGCTATGCTAGAAGTACGAGCAGGTACGCCTCCGAGTGGGATCATGTTGCTAGAGCGCACGTATCGTAATGGCGGTGATCGAGAGGTATTGAACACGGTCTGGACACGTTGGGAAGAATGGTTCGCGCAGATCGAAGAGAGTCATACGTCATTGGTAGCGCTGGTATTTTTCCGTTCACCGATGCCAGATCGCCATTGGGTGACAGCAGCAGGTGCAATCCTTGATGCAGCCAGTTTGCTTGATGCCGTTGTCGATGAACCACGCAGTACCGAAAGTGTGATGTGTATCCGTGCTGGTTATGTATCCTTACGACGAATTGCGGACTTTTTCGGTACGGTAATTCCTTATGATCCCAATCCATCGGCTGATGATCCAATTAGTATCACCCGTGAGGAATTTGATGAAGCCTATGATGAATTACGAGATGCAGGTATTGCTGTTGTTAAAGATCGTGATGCAGCATGGCGTAATTTTAGGGGATGGCGTGTGAATTATGATCGCGTTTTATTAGGATTAGCACGGATAACCAGCGCCCCTTATGCACCTTGGTCATCAGATCGCACAATGCCTGATATGAAAAATATTCCGGGGATTGAGCCTTCTTATACTTTTGATTATCGCCCGAG
>JBAUIA010000476.1:0-13704 GCA_049680565.1 Phototrophicaceae bacterium | reverse complement strand
ACTTGAATAAGGCTTTTTATGTTGTTGAAAAACACTCACAAAAAATGTTCAATTTCTTGAATGAGCATATCAATCGGAATCGGTTTTTGTAGGATGCGGTCAGCTTGTGCGGTTTCAGGGTAAGTTTCAGGCGTGGCAGTGCCTGTAATCACAATAATATGAATCTTGCTGTAATCGGGTTCGTTGCGAATGGTGCGGATAACATCCATGCCATTGAGTCCGGGCATCATCAAATCCAGCACGATCACATCAGGCATATTCACAATCACTGACTGAATTGCCTCGCGTCCGTTGTTAGCAGTGTGAACCTCATGTCCTTGTTGTTGCAAGGTTAGCTCCAATAAATAGCGTGTGAGTTCATCATCTTCTGCAACCAATATCCTCGCCATATTACGCCTATCCTATGTTCACCTGATACACGTAGTGTAACGTATTCGCTTGGTGCTAGCGATAGGTCATCAGGGCTACTGTCGCACGATTGCATAAATTAGAGCCACCTGCGCCTAGCCATTCATCTAATGTATCGCTTTGATTGGCATAGCTAATCGCATCCCGATAAATGCCCAATCCCCAGACGTAATAGCGCTTGGTTTCGTGCGCCCATGTATCAAAATCACGCCATGTCACCGAAGGACCCCCGTTATAGCAAGCTAGGGTTAAGCCCACATCACCATTGGCATAACCCGTACATTCACGGATGAAATTAGCACTCCGAAAGGCATTGGTATTGGGTTCAATCATATTTTCATCGGCTGAAAAGTGAAATGGCATTACTTGGAATAATCCGCGTGCGCCTGCACCACTGACTACCGTCGGATGTCCACACGATTCAATTTGCATGATGGTTGCCATCAGATTGGGATCAATTTCATAGGCATCTGACCAGCGCACAATGTCACTTTCCCAATGTTGCACTTGATCGGTAAAAAATGGCGCAATCGCCCCTGTGCCTTGATTGATACGCACATAACTCAAGAGATGATTGGCGACAAATGGATAAGCAAACAAGCCAATAATCATGGCACTTGCCCAAATCCAAAAATGATAAAAGTGTGACCGTTTAATTGTCATCGTTGTTTTCACTATTCGCAGTCTTTTCACTTTAGTGTACGTAGAAACATGCGTGGATGTTGCTTGTGATTGCGTTAGAAAGTTGCAATAGATGATTGTTGTATTCTAGTATAGAACATAAGTTCTGTAAAGTGCGAAAATGATAGAATTTTTGTACTCGTGAACTACAGCGAATCCTCATAACCAAATGAACAAAAAAACGACCCCATTGCTGAGGTCGTTTTGATAGGTGGTTTGTACCCTACAATTTATGGACTGCTGAAATTATCAGGGGTTACTGTAGGTAGATCAAACGGAATCGGTGTAATCTCAATCACAAAGGGTGTTGCCGTTGCTGGGATCGGTGTTGGTTCTGGATTGAGAACCGTGATACGCACTTCACGGAAGATGAAGCCACCATTGTTTGCAAAAGCTGCCAAACGCAAGATATATGCCCCATTTTGTACCGTGCGCGAATCCCATTCATAGAGGACTGTACCGCCTGTTGGCACTTGATTGGTCGATGGTTGTGGCATAATCGAACGGAAATTATCCGTACCTACTTCCGAAATTTGTAATTCCCAACGTTGTAAGTTGTTGGCATTGACTTGACCCGTTATCGCTGCGACACCTTGCAATTGAACATTCTCTTGTGGGAAGTTAATCAAGACCGTTGGTAAGGCTTGCCCTTGCTGACATTCGCCCGCAGGGGGTGCTTGCAAGTTTTGTGGCAAGTTCAGCAAATTCAAGATTTGTTGCCCTTGTGTGGTTGAATTCAACCAACTGACTGCAAATGGATCGCTGATATTGGCAAAGGTTTCTGTGACCACATTTTCAGCACACCATTGATTCGCACGTAAGCCTGTCCAACTATTGATACTCAGTGTTGCAACGAAACCAGCGTCTTGAGCAGGTGGTGGTTGTGATTGCACGAAAATTTCTGTGATACGGCTTGGGCAAGTGCTGCTCGCTTGTGGTGCGAGTGTGCCTGTTAATTGGCAAACTGCATCTTGTACGACACCGCTTGGGCTATCGAATGCGCCCGGATTTGCACCATTGAGTGCTTCGGTCATGATCGCACGCCAAACAGGTGCAGCACCCGTGAAACCTGTAACACGCCCTGTCATCGGTGTTGCTTGGTTTAATGTACCCAACCAGACACCAACAGCATAATTGTTGGTGAAACCCATCGTCCAGATACGGCTTGGATTGCCATTTGCAGTGCTATTTGTGCCTGTTTTCGCTGCCAGTTGGTTTTGATTGGCTAAACCATAGGCTGCACCACTCAAGGCACTATTCGCAGGGAAGGTGGAAGGCACGCCGTTGATGGTTGCGGTACGCGCCGCATCATCACTCAAGATATTTTGGAGTAAATAGGCAACTTGTGGTGAAATAGCTTGTACAGCTTCGTCATGGAGCAAGTTTGCAAGTAAGGCAACATCTGTTTCATCGCCATTGGCATTGCGTTCGGTGATGCTATTAATCGCATACGTATCAGTACGTACACCATCGTTAGCAATGATGCCATACGCATGGGTTAAATCAAGCAATGTGACTTCGGTTGCACCAATCGCAGTGGGTAAGCCAAATGTTGGTGTGAGCGCATCATCAGGATACGGATCAAAATCAATGCCGAGTGCCGTTGCTGTATTGATGAAGGCTTGTGTGCCGAACTGAGCATAGGTTTTTACCGCAGGGACGTTCAAGCTCTGTGCGAGAGCAATCCGTACAGGCACAGGTCCTCGGAAACGACCATCAAAGTTAGTCGGTGCATAAACTGTACCGTCGATATTGTACTGCGTAGTCACATCCCACAAGATGCTAGCAGGGGTGAAGTAACCACTATCGACAGTCCCTGTTAAGGCACTAGCATAAACGACAGGCTTAATGGCACTCCCCGGTTGTTGCAAGCTGATGGTGTTATTATTTTGACCATCAATCTCATCATTATTGAAATCAGGGCTACCAACCATCGCAAGGATTGCACTTGTTCTAGGGTCAGTGACCAATGCAGCGCCTGTTTGAACACCATTGAGCGCTAAGTTATCCACTTGTTGGCGAATGGCTGCTTCTGCTGTATTTTGGATGCGCGGAATCAAGGTTGTTTGAACAGTGAAACCACGTTCAATGTATGCCCCACGTCCATAAGCAGCATCAAGCTCGCCTAAAACATAGAAAACAAAATGTGGATATTGAATATCGGATTGACGCGGTTCATAGCGCCGTGTTTCGACTTGGGCAATTTGTAGCGCAAGGAAACCACCAAATGAGCCATCAGCATTACGACGGAACAATGGAACTTGCCCACCTTGACCGTCGTTCACTAAAGTATCGTTATTCACACAGAATGGCACACCTTGTACGCCCCATTGACCATGTTGGAAGTTCAAGCAATTGACATCAATCATGCGATTAAGGATGACGCGCATATTGCTAAAAGCTGCCGTTGGTGCAACAACAGGGTTGGTATCCGACGGACTTGGCAGAATCGCTGCTAAAGTTGCTGCTTGTGCTGCGTCGAGATCAGCAGCCGTTGTATCAAAGTAAAATTCTGATGCTGCTTCGACCCCATAAGATTGCTGACCGTAGAAAAACTCGTTGATATAAATATCGAGAATTTCGTTTTTGCTATATTGTTCGGCAACAGCCACCGAGAGTAAAACTTCGGTGAGTTTACGATCAAAAGCAACGACATTGCTACCTAAAATCCGCTCACGGACAATCTGTTGCGTAATGGTACTCGCGCCTGATGTAATTTCACCCGCTAAGAAATTTTCGACAAAGGCACGTCCGATAGAGAGCGGTGCAAAGCCTGAATTTTCATAGAAAGTTGGGTCTTCTGATGAAACAATCGCATGGACAAAGAAGGGCGATACATCGCCATTTTCAATGCTGACAACTGTCCGTGCGCCTTCTTCACCTGTTAATTCAGCAATGATTGTGCCATCGGCTGCTAAAATTGTCGCTGTCTGGAAATCAAAATCGGATGTGCCGAGTGCATCAATTTGGGGTTGCCATTCACTCACAATGGTATTGTATTGGTTCATTGCGAGTAAGACGAAACCGCCAAATGCCAGTAAGCTGACAACTGCCACAACAAATGCACCAATCCCGACCATCGTCAGGAGTTGATTTCTTTGTGTATCTTCAATGGCATCAATGGTGGGTGCTGCTTGCGGTTGATAGGCATTGTAGCCATCATCAGCATAGGTGGGGTCAGCTTGTTCGATATTGCCATAGCCATCATCGGTATAAGGCATTGAAGGAACTGTCTGTTGCCCTGCAAATGGATCAGATGCCATCGTTGCTTGGTCATCGACCCGTTGTAAATTCCGATAGGTGGGGTCTGTACCAATCTGAGTCGCATCAAAACTACCACCGACTTGGGTTAAGTTCGGGTCATTTTGTGGTTGATTCGGATATTGTACTAAACCGCTATCAGGCACACCATATTGATCGGTATAATTTTGTTGTGCAGTGCTGTATTGCGTGTTGTCGTATTGGCTATCTTGATCGCTAAATTCGAGCGTGCCACCTTGTGTGCCATCATTTGGCAAATAGGGCAACGAACCGGGCATAATATCGGGCGCAGCTTCGCCTAAGCCTGTTTCGGTACGCATTTGCCCAATATCTAATGGAACAGGCGGAACAGCAGCTTCCCATTGTCCTGATTGATTGTTATAACGATACCATTCATCGGTTTCGTAGCCAATCATCCACCAATTTTCTTGTGGATCAAGGATGGTATGTTCTTGTAAACGCACTTGTAGCTCTTGCGGATCAATGCGCCCTTGTTGTTCCATTTGGCGTAAGATCGCTACTTGGCGTTTTGTCTCGCGGAATTGCTGTGCGAGTTGAATATCGGCTGCGGAATATTGTGGCGCTTGTGGTTCAGCAAGGTCTGATTGTGGCGCATAGGGCGCACTATCTTCATTACCTTGGTTTAATCTTTCGAGTTGTTGACGGGCATAATCTTCTGCTTGGCTTGCAGCTTGCGCGTTGGTGTCTTCCATTGTGATGGTCGCATCTTCGGGAACATCCGGTTCACGGATGCGCTTAGAATCCATCTCATCAGCCGTATTGAGTGCAGCATCATACAGGGCGCGTTCAGCAGGGGATAAGTCACTGGCTTTTAACCCTGCCAGATCATCGTCATCACCTTGGGCTAAATTCGCCAAAGCCATGTATTCACTCATACTAAAGGCTTCGTCGTCGGTATCAATTTGTAATAAGTCTTCGTCGCCAAGTTCATCGACGAGTAAGGTTTCGCCTTCGCCCAACGCATCTGCAGCCGATGTTTCATCATCTGCTGGTTGACGGCGTGTATTGAAATCAAAATCTTCAGGGTTCGGCACCGATGCTTGTTTTTGTGTGCCACTCAAGATTTCTGCAATTAAATCTTCTGGGCTTGCAATGGCGCTGACAGATACAGGACGAGGGTCATCCGCAATTTCAACAATATCATCAGGGCTGAAAATGGTGTCACTGTCATCAGGTAGATGCCACATTCCCCGTTCTTCAGGTTCTTGATCGACCTCATCGGGTAAGGCTTTGACCTCGCGCCATGCGACACTGGTAGCAGCTTGTGTATCAGGCAATTGCCATTGATTCGCCTCACGCGGCAAATGCCATCCGCCCTGTGAGGTGGGGTCTTCATTATACGGGTTTTCTGGGCGATCTGACATAATAACGACTATCCCATTGTATATTGATGAATGATTATTTCGGTATAATTTGAGTTTAACGCATTGTGTACAACAACACCAATATTCTGTGCCGATATATCACCTTGCAATTCATCGTATTATACAACAGGTTATGCAATCGTGTGAAACCTCTAGCGGATTCTTAACTGAGGATGCTAGAAATATGCTTTTCTATGAAATATATTGCGTTTTTTCGATGGGGTGTTGACGGTCTATGTTGTCCGCGAAACGCTTCAAAATCCATGATAGCCGAATGATTATTCGCGTTATATGATACGTCCTATGTAAAATGACTATTTATCAATGAGGCACAAAAGAGCATTTTCATCACGAAGAACACAAACAAAACAGGCAATAGCATGAGGCATGATGATGTCCGAACAAGAAAAAATGAGAGCAGTAGCGAAGGTCAAAACCAAAATTTATCGGCGTTTGTTAACCGCAATGATTGTTGCGCCTGTGTTCATCTGTGCTGCCTTGACGATTCTTGCGCCGACATTCCGTGATAATTTAGCACAGCGTGAAGTTGCTGAATTTTGTGGCACGCAAATTCCAATGCTTGATACGATTCAACCGTATACGATTCCTATTGTTGAAACCGATGATGCAAGCAGTGACATCGCTATCACCGCCGATAATATCGCGCAACTTAGGCAAGTCGGGGAAACGATTGTGGATATTCCATCGGCGCAGCTACGCGGATATGAAGGTAAGATGATGCACCCCAATGGCGATTACATCATTTTTGCGGAGTACACCCCAAGTGAATCAACTAATTTTTTCATCTGTGGCATTGATGAAACCGCACTCGGCGCATTTAGTGCTGATGAAAGCGCTGGCGATGTCATTTTCAACGCAGATGGCAGTCTATTTGCCGTCACAGAACGCAGTAATGCACAGATTATGCTCTTTGATGCCAACGCTATCGCACGCGCAGGCACGATCACAGTGGATGAGCGTGAAGAAAATAGTCAATTGTATTCAATTACATTTCATCCGACTGAACCCTTATTATTTTTCACAGTTGATGGCGATTTAATTGTTTATAACACCGATACCATGACGCAAATTTATCGCGCTACGATTAGCGAAAGCCTCGCACAAGCACAGATTAGCTTCAATGCAGATGGCACACTCTTATTGATGATTAATACCCTGACGAATATACCCACTGCATCCATTTGGGGGATTGGAGATTAAACCCTAAGCGCCATTACGGACAGACTCAACCAATTGCTCCATGTCATCATACGATAATTGCCCGATATTCATATATTGAATCACGCCGTCAGGATCAATGATAAAAGTCACGGGCGCACCAAATACGCCGTAGCGATAACGCACATCGGAGTTGTAATCCATCACGGTTGGGATACCGAGAAAATCATATTCCGCAAAAAATTCGCGCACCATTTGATCCGTTTCTTCAAAGTTGACCGTCAGCCATGTGACATCATCAGGTTGATCTTCCATAAATTCGAGGAAATCAGGCATTTCTTCAATGCACGGTGGGCAAGTCGTTTGCCAGAAATTCAGAAATAGAATTTTGCCTTGATAATCGCTAATTGCTACAGGTTGACCGTTCAAATCGTTGAGTTCAAACTCAGGCGCGACACTGTTAATCAGTGCAGCAGGATTAGTATTCGTAAAGACATCTTGTGGCGATGTTTCAGCGCGTTGGTTTTGCATATCAACGACGATCATCCCCAAGGCAGCAATCAAGCCTAATAAGGGAATCACTAGGAAAATCAGTAAAATAGGATTCGCATCACCATCTTCGGGGATGGGGGCATTATTGATATTGTAGTCAATCGGTTCTTCGCTTGGTTCAATCGCTTGTTGTTCATCAGTCATAGAATGTTCACGACATTTCAGGCTATTAAAGAGTGCTATCATTATAGACAGCCTCCGCTTGAGTTCATAGCCTCATCGCCCTTAGCGTTAGGTTAAGCCAAAAAAGCACGCAGTTGTTCTAAGGCTTCATCAACAGGAATACCATCCCGCGCCCAATCCCAAGCGGAATTATCAGCAGCAGCCACGCCTCCATGATTGATATTTGTCGGTTTCCAGAGGACGAGGCTATCATCGGTGAAGGGGGCATATCGGCGTGGATCAGAAATGCCCATAATCATCGCTGTTTTTGCGCCTGATGCAGCCGCTAGGTGCGTCAAGCCTGTATCATTGCCAAGATAGAGCAAAGCATCATGCGCGAGTGCGCCAATTTCAGGGAAGCTCAGTGTGCCAGCAAATTCTGTCGCTGGATTATCTAAGCGTGCTTGAACGGCATCTATAATCGGCTGGTCGGCTGCACTCCCTATTAAAATTACTTGTGCTTGATGCTCATCAGCAAGGGTATTGGCAACCACAGCGAAATTTTGAGGCAACCAGCGCTTGCTATCCAATATCATCCCCGGATTACTACCACCAGCAGGATTGATGACAATATATGGCTTGCTGATGTGTGCATCTGTTAATTTACGCTGAAGCGATACTTGAGCATCTGGTACAATCGGCAAATTAGCGCGAAACCCTACGATCTCAATCCCTAATTGCGCCACAACTTGCAAATAAATATCGGCTTCATGTTGCGGATTATCTGGCATCACAGCATAGCGATGGTTATAGCCAAATCCGCGCCCATTGCTATTAATCCCTGCCCGAATTGGACTGCCACTTAGTAAAACAGCAAGGCTCATCAAGGGTGATCGCACCAATGAAATCACGATGTCATATTTGCCAGAACGCATCTGGTGTACAAAATGCCAAAAGCCCCCCAGCGATTTAACAGGCATTGCTGATGACCCCGTATCTACGATGGCATCAAGTGCAGGATGATAGCTAATCGCGTGTTGTGACCATCCACCAACAGCCATTGTGATATGAGCATCAGGATACGCAGCACGGACAGCAGCTAGCGCAGCCGTTGTCATCACCACATCACCAATGCAACAAGGACGAATTATTAAAATACGCATAGGGTTTCTATCATTTTCTGTTTACCAATAAGTTGGTTTTAATGTGTAAAATTTTCAAAATAGTAGGGAGAGATCAGCATAACTGACACATCAAAATAAGAATTAAGGCTCTAATCTTTTGGCTACTTGACCCTCTTTCCCTATGTACCTCGTTCCTCGGTTATGGAGAGGCGGATTTAGGGGAGGGGTTTCAGTCAATTGACCATCACTCAGCACCAAGCACATTCACATTCTAAGTCTACCTGAAAAACAATGCTTGCAATACGCCTGAACAACGCCTGCCCCATGATCGCTGGAAACTCACAAAATGATACGCCATAATAGACACATATTAATCCTTTGGAGTAACTTTTGATGATTCCTTTTTATAAAATCGCCATAATTCTAGTGATGGTCTTATGGGCATCGTCAGTGATGGCACAAGATGATGCGAACAGCGACACGCTCATCATTGATAATTACGATGCCAATCGCACCCTCTTACTCGATACATTAGAGGCAAATGGCATTATCCCATCAGGTGGCGTTGAAGCCTTCACACAAGGGCGTTCAACCTTTGCAGGGGATAGCGCTCAATTTAGCACCTTTGCCATCGATAATGAGGCAAACAATGTCATCATGGGCATCACACTCAATTTTGCACCTCAAGCCGAGTCACTTGAATTTTGTGGCTTAGGACTTCGCGCCCAACGGGTTGAAGATAATCGCTATGATAGCGACTCAGGCAGTAATATTACGACCATTCGCTTAGAGCGCTATCTGACAGTGGGGCTTGATAACGATGGTAGCATTTTTGCGGTTGAGCGCGATACAGATCGTAATTCAGATTTAGCGCTATCAGAAGTGACGCTCGACCTCAATGAAACGGTTTATGTGTTAGCCATCTTGCTCAATGATCGCTTGAGCGTTTTTGCAAATGGTAATCTGCTCATTGAAGACTATGAGGTAACGATTCCTGTTGGTGGCTTTGCCTTTTTATATGCTGGCAAAGATGCCGACTCCAGTTGTGATAGTGTAGCTGCTTTTGCCTATACCTTCACCGATAATTTGGTCGATGCTTGTATAATTAGTACCGATAGCACGATCAATCAACGTAGTGGTGCAGGGACAGAGTTTGCGCGTGTAACCCAACTCCAGCCCGAAACAACCTTAGAAGCCATTGGGCAAACAATCGGCACAGATGGCTTTACATGGTGGTTGCTCGAAGATGATACATGGGTGCGTGAAGATGTGGTCAATGCGGATGGCTTTTGCCGTGTCTTACCCACAATTGATTCACCCAATTGATCCTAGCCAAATAATTGTTGTGCGCCTGCTCGCATTTCGGCAATCGTACTCACGAGTCCGATCATTTGGTCAGGACGGATGAGGTAGGCTAAATGAGGTTTGAGCGGAATCAAGCCTGATACATCAACTAAAATAGGACATGGCGCATTACTTACGGGCTGAGTATCAATGATACGTGGGACAACGGTACTACCATAATTTTTCTGAATCAATTCTGCAAGATCGCTGAGTTCATTGGTATCACCGACCATCAGCAAGGTATGCTTAGTATTATCCAGATGCGTGTATAAATCGGTTGTGCCACCAATATCGACGTATGGATAATTCGGCAAGCGTTGCCCTGCCCGTAAATTGCCATCTTGTCCGCGTACTGTTGTGGCATCTTTATAATGATGACCCAATTGCGAGAGGGTATCAATCAGACGATGTTTTACAGGCTGAAAACGAGCCATCATCGGTAAGAGTGCATTACGAACAGAGCGTTTAATCGGCGAATTATCAACAACGAGTGCCGATAATAAGCGATCTACTGAACGCTGTACTTGTTGCCCAATTGGATGGCGTTCTTCTTGGTAGCTATCGAGTAAGCGCTCGGAAGATTTTCCGCGTACCACCATTGCTAGTTTCCAAGCAAGATTAAACGCATCAAGGATGCTCAAATTCAAATCTTGTGTCAAGAAAGGTATCTGACCATGAGCAGCATCACCAAGCAATAAAACTTGTCCATGCCGATATGCCTCCACTTGGCTTGAATCACCATCAGCAACTAGAACATCCCCCAATATCGCCAAAATATCCCAATCAAAGCCCGCCTCTATCATCAGTGCTTGGAGCGATTCAAGCGTCACTTGCTCGATGAGCGCGTCATTTTGGGCATACGCAATCTGTACATGCGTGGCATCCGTGCTAGCCAATGGCGAGATACTGATAAGACCATTATGATGACTACTAATAAAAATATCTTGCTGCGGAAAATCACGATTGAGGGCTATATTAACCACTGTCCAAGCTGCTTTGTCTTGCTGCTGATGAATACCAAGTAATTGCCGTAGCATACCATCTGCGCCATCCGCACCAATAAGATAGCTAGCTGTTGCAATTTCAATTGTGCCATTATCTTGCTCGATTGTAAGCGTTACGCCATTTTCAGACGGCATAAAATCTGTGAGTGTCTTTTTACGTTCAACTGTAATGCTATTTTTTTCAAGTCGTTTAATTAGCATTGCTTCAAGCTGTGATTGCTGCACCATCAGCATATAAGGATAAGCTGTATCTTCTAACTCAGTGAAATTTAGGTTAAGCATCACCGTATCAGAGGGTTTTACAGTTATTGCTGTGAGTATTTTACCTGTTGCACGTATCGCTTTTGTGATACCAATGACATTGAGCGCTTCTAATGTCCGTGCCTGTAATATGATATTTTGTGAGGTCTCATGTACGGATTTGCAATCTATAATGCGATAGCTTAAACCGTAGTGCGTCAGTAAATTTGCTAATGTAAGCCCAGATATGCCTGCGCCGACGATGAAAATATCCGTGTGTTGTGTCAAGCGTGCTAACTCCATTATATATAATGCTGTATGTGAAATAGACGATCCGTGAAATGGTTAAAATGGCGTGTATTTATCATGATATTCAGCTAGTCAGTCATCATCATTTCAGCTAAAAACGAATATGAATGAGTTATTCCATTTATGCGAGCGAATCGTATGCTATTTTTCATTGATTTTCTCTGTGTCTTTGAGCCTTTGTGGTGAAAATTGCTTTAAAATATGTTTTTAGGCAAATCATTCCACATATGATGTATATAGTGAAAATACTATCTATTTTTTCGCGTCGATGCCTGTTCATATGGTGTGTTATCGGATAGTGCATCGTGAGAATCGTCAACGTCATCCAGCAAACGACTCGGAAGTGAATCATTCTTACGTTTGGGTTTTTCTTGCTTGAGGTAATCTTCCATCCGATGTAAATAATGCTGTGATGCTAAGGCTGCAACCCCTGCTCCCAATAACGATAAGATTAAAGGATGTGCCACTAAACCAAAGGCAAGTACCAGTAAAATCCGACTAATGAGCAGTACCATCATGAAAACTGCAATCCAAACAGCATAGCGTCGGTTATGTAATTTCTGATGGTTGATGCCATCTTGATTATGTTGGAATACCGCCCCGATGATGACCCCTGACATACCACCTAATGTGAATCCGCCGAAGATACCTGCAACCAGCAAGCCTAAAACAACAGGATCAACATCGGGTAAAGATAGTGATCCAACCAATAGAAAATAGACAGCAAGGATGATGCTACTGCTGACCGCTCCCCAAAGCATCATATGCTGTACAGGATCGGGCTTATTCACGCTGCTTACTCCTTTGCTGACGTGCTTCAGTCACTTGGTAATCATCCAAGGTCACACGCTCCAAGCGTTCTTCACGTTTAATTTTTCGTGCAATATCATGAGATTTACGAGGAGGTTCGCTATATTTTTTTAAGCGTAGCAGGTAATGATTGGCAGCATACCCTGCGACTAGGGCTGCTATCGCTGCTGGGATGGCGGTTAACCATGCTGATCCTGCAAATAACATTTGTAATTCAGGGTACATGATGTCCCACAGCATTGTAATGACCCAATCCATCAGAGGTTTACTGATGACTGCCACCACGATAATAATCAGAGGGAGTGTTATCCAGCGTTGGCGCTGATACTGCTCTTCATCAAATTTACTGGTTTCAATCGGCAGTGAAAAATCCAGTAAAAAGCCTGCAACAATCCCCAAGACAATCCCAAGAACTGCGCCGATGTGTGATGTCACTAAAACAGTTGGAAAAGAAAATGAGAAAAATTGTTCAGGCAGCAAGTTTGCAAGTAACAAGATGAGCATAAATGCACCACCAGCAACGAAGCCACTGAGTGCGCCCCAAAATGCCATATGCCGCCAAGCAATAGGTTTCATGATGATATAATCTCCGATAAATGCTCCGTCGTGTCTATCATATCATGAGCTTTGAGCTTATATGCAATAATTTGCTGCTCTTTTAAGCATAATATAAGAAGACATTATTTTGCGATTTGAATTTGTGTCATCAAAATTGTAACTTTCGATACGGTTTTATAGCGTGTAGGGGATGGACTTTATCTCCTCCCGCTTGAGAACCTGTTTTGAAATTCGATCATAATGCCATAATCTATTAGACATCCCGTTGGATGTCCCTACAATTGACTATTATTATAGGTCGTAGGGACGCACAACGGTGTGTCTTGAAGTACCTTAAACAGTGTATTCAAACAGGCTCTGACGGGCGCAGACAGAGCAACACCCTTACACATCCCCTATTTTAGTAATAGTCATCTTTATTTTAAGTATTTATCGAATTTCACTAATGCATATGTGATAAACATCGGGTAATCGTGCCTGTCTCGTGGTACAGTTACGCTAGCTGAAATAGATTATCAAAGCGATGAACGGTATCTAGCTTATTTGCCATCAGTATTTCAGCTAAGAGAAGATACAGATTGTACAAATCATAAGATACTCAGTTTCTTTAGATGCTTATTGCTCTATTTTTCCTGATTTTCTTCGTGCTTATTGTGTCTTCGTGGCAAAATTTTTTAGCATATCTCATTTCACATCACACATATAATTTAACAACTATTGGAAGAATTTTTATGAAAATCAGTACCA
>JBAUIA010000475.1:0-10867 GCA_049680565.1 Phototrophicaceae bacterium | reverse complement strand
CCCTATGCGATTCAGCCCATCACATTTGAAATCCTCGAAGGCGATGCCCAACTCATTGGCGATAATCCTTTTGCCTTGGTCGGTGGTCAAGCAGCGCTGTTCTTACGCGCCAATCGTAGCACAGGCGTAGTTCGTATCAAAGCCAGCACTCCGCGCTTAGAGTCCGTCGAGATTACAGTGGATTTGAATTAACAAAATAAACTAAAGTCATCACCCAATAATACCGCAGGAAGTAAAGCGTCTATTGTTGGGTGATTGCTCTCTTAGACTGTATAATTAAATTCCAATTTAATTACATTTCTTGAAAGGCAATTTTTAATGAGCGATGTCACTTTAGAATTAGTAAATAGCGTTATTGGTAAATCACAACCTGCCATTGAATATAGTTTTAGTAAACGCGATACCGCTATTTATGCGCTGGGAGTCGGTGCGCCTGCTGATCCACTATCGCAAGATGAGTTAAAATTTGTTTATGAACTGAGCCATAATTTTTGTGCGTTACCAACGATGCCTGTTGTCTATAGCGGACGCATGATTGATGATATTGTCAAAGGCGATATTCACGGTATCAAGTTCAATCCGATGATGCTCGTCCATGGTGAGCAATCCTTAGAAATTAATAAGGCATTGCCCGTAGAAGGCACAATCGTTTGCACGCCGACTATTAGCAATATTTTTGATAAAGGTAGTGGCATGGTGATGGAAACCGAAGTCACTTGTGTCGATGAAGCAGGGGATGTTGTCGCAACAACCATGAGTTCCATGTTCATTCGTGGATTAGGTGGTTTTGGTGGCGAACGTGGGAGCAGCGAAAAAATTGTGATGCCAGAGCGTGCGCCTGATGCTGTTCATGAAGAAACAACACTAGATACACAAGCATTGATCTATCGCCTCAGTGGGGATATTAATCCGCTCCATGCTGATCCAAATATGGCAAAACTGGGTAATTTTGAGAAACCAATTTTGCATGGATTGGCGACGTATGGCTTTGCTGGACGGGCGGTTCTCAAGCATTTTGCTGATAATGACCCAGCACGCTTTAGCGCTATGCAGGGACGTTTTAGCCGTGAGGTCTATCCGGGCGATACGCTCATCACTGAGATGTGGCAAACAGATGATGGCATTTTGTTCCAAACCAAAGCTAAAGCACGCGATGTTGTTGTGATTAGTGGCGGTAAAGTTATCGTTTCCTAATATATTTGTGGCATTATCAATATCATTCTGATGACAATTCATAACAGGAGAGATGTTGATGGTGACTCATAGTGAAAAACAACGCTTGCAAGCCATGCGTGATAAATCTGCGGATTGGCATTTATGGGGATCATATGTCAGTGATCGCGCATGGGGGACTGTGCGTGAAGATTATAGCGCAGAGGGTGATGCTTGGGAGTATTTCCCACATAATCATGCGCGTAGTCGGGCGTATCGTTGGGGTGAAGATGGCATTGCTGGCATCAGTGATCGTCAGCAGTATTTATGTTTTGCCCCAACATTTTGGAATGGTGCCGATGCTTTTCTTAAAGAACGGCTCTTTGGCTTAACAGGTCCTCAAGGTAATCATGGCGAAGATGTCAAAGAGTATTATTTTTACCTCGATAATACCCCGTCACACAGTTATATGAAGATGCTCTATAAATATCCTCAAACAGCTTTTCCCTATGATGAACTCATAGCGGTTAATGATGCGCGTGGCTTTTATGATTTTGAGTATGAACTGATTGATACAGGGATTTTTGAGGATAATCGTTATTTTGATATTGTCATTGAATATGCTAAATCCGATACCGATGATTTGCTGATGCGGATTACAGCCCATAATCGTGCGGATGTTGCTGCACCTCTGACGATTTTGCCGACACTCTGGTTTCGTAATACATGGTCGTGGGGTTATGAGGCAGGTCCTTTGGATGATGTCCCTGAAAAGCCAAATCTTAGCTATGACAATCAGCATATCGTAGCGACACATCCACAATTAGGGACATATCATCTTTATGCGGATGGGGCAGACCATCTTATTTTTACAGAAAATGAAACCAATCGGGCGCGTGTTTTTGGGGAGAGCAATCCACAATCGTATGTTAAAGATGCCTTTCATCGGTATCTGGTCAATGATGAGCAAGATGCCATCAACCCCGAACAACAAGGGACAAAAGCTGCCGTCGTTTATCAACTCGAAGTAGACGCGCAAAGTTCGCAAAGCATCATCTTGCGTTTATCTGCAAATGAATATGAAAAACCTTTTGCAGATAGCGAAAAAGTGTTCAAGCAACGCATCAAGGAAGCCGATGCTTTTTATGCCCGTATTGCTGATGACGAATTATCAGATGAGCAACAAGCGGTGCAACGTCAAGCATTGGCTGGCATGTTGTGGAGTAAGCAACTCTATTATTATGATATTCAACAATGGCTCAATGGCGACCCTAATTCGACCCCACCTCAAGCGCGATTAGAGGGGCGCAATCATGAATGGATTCACCTCAATAACAATGACATTATTTCGATGCCTGATAAATGGGAATATCCTTGGTATGCAGGGTGGGATTTAGCTTTTCATTGTATTCCGCTTGCGATGGTGGATGTTGAGTTTGCCAAGCATCAGTTGATATTGCTCACACGCGAATGGTACATGCACCCCAATGGACAACAACCTGCTTATGAATGGTCATTTGGAGATGTGAATCCGCCTGTGCATGCGTGGGCAGCATGGCGCGTTTATGATATGGATGGACGACAAGATCATGTTTTCCTCAAGCGAATTTTTAATAAAATGTTGCTGAATTTTACATGGTGGGTCAATCGTAAAGACCCTGATGGCAACAATATTTTTCAAGGTGGCTTCTTAGGCTTAGATAATATCAGCTTGTTTAACCGTAGCGAAGAACTCCCGACTGGCGGGCAGATTGACCAAAGTGACGGCACAGCATGGATGGGCTTCTACTGCTTATCTATGATGAATATCGCCATTGAATTGGCGCGAACTGATGTGAGCTATGAAGATATGGCGATTAAATTCTATGAGCATTTCTTGTGGATTGCCGAAGCGATGGGCGAAGAATCGCATGGTGGGGTTGGTTTATGGGATGATGAAGATGGCTTTTACTACGATGTGCTGAAATTGCCAGATGGCGATATTGTGCCACTT
Source organism: Phototrophicaceae bacterium (assembly GCA_049680565.1). Lineage (GTDB taxonomy): Bacteria > Chloroflexota > Anaerolineae > Aggregatilineales > Phototrophicaceae > JAUZRW01. The sequence continues at coordinate 7,722 of JBAUIA010000475.1, read as the reverse complement.
AAAGTCCGCTCATTAGTAGGCTTGATGCCATTAATTGCTGTAGAAACTGTGGGACAAAAAACACTCGATCAATTAGAGGGTTTTTCTCATAGTATTGATTGGCTCTATCAGCATCGCCCACATTTAACTGATAATCTTGCACGAGTTGATGTACAAGGTTATGGTCAAGCACATTTATTCGCTTTCGCTAATGAAGAACGCTTACGTCGTGTACTCGCACTGATGCTGGATGAAGATGAATTTTTGTCGCCTTATGGGATTCGCTCGGTATCCAAAGCGCATGAAGATACCTATCATCTGAATTTGAACGGGCATGATTTTAGTTTAAGCTATTGGGCAGCAGAAAGTCGTAGTGGTTTATTTGGTGGTAATTCTAATTGGCGTGGACCTGTCTGGTTTCCGATTAATTATCTGTTGATTGAATCCTTGCTCAAGTATCATCGTTATTATGGCGATGATTTCATGATTGAATGCCCAACAGGGAGTGGCAATCAGATGACTTTAGAGCAGGTAGCGCAAGAACTCATGCACCGTTTGACGCTAATCTTCTTAAAAGATGATGATGGCAAGCGTCCTGTCTTTGGGGAGCAACCCACATTCCAAACGGATGCACATTGGCAAGATCATATTTTATTTTATGAATATTTTCATGGGGATAATGGGGCTGGTTTGGGTGCAAGTCATCAAACAGGGTGGACAGGTTTAGTGGCTGAATTACTGAATCGCCAATCATGAGTATAATGAGTTCAAACATCATCAAAAGGGGAGGGAAATTACAATGAATATCATTTTATCTGTATTGCCGATGTTGGGGGTTGTTCTCATCTTTGCTGCTGCTGCGTGGGCAGGACCTAAAGTGATTCGTGCGATCTATCCTGAAGAAAAACATGCCACTATGTTAAGCCTTCATCGCAAAACAGTGATAGCAGCGATCATTTTTGCGATTGTGGGTGGGATTGCAAGTAGCTTAACCTTATTGTTGCAATCATCTTGAAGTATAAAAAAGCCTCAGCAGATGACTGAGGCTTTTTTGATAATATAGTATTGCGGTAATTATTTACCTAATCTTGGACGCGCCGTTGCGCTTCCCTACGATTCATAAAGATTCTATAGGGCATTCAACGGGATGTCCAAAGCATGATTGTGATAGATGGATAGATACCAATCCCCTTACTGGGCTACGTTGCTGATTGTGCCAGCGAAGGCAGCAAAGATGGCGAAGTAGCATCCACAAACACCTGCAAATACAATGATATTTGCAATGAAGATTGATAAGCAGCCTTTAACGCCACCGAAGTCATAGGTCTTACCCACAATCGAGCATGTCCATACTAAGAAACCTAAGCCAATCAGCCCATTAAGCCCGTTTAAGCCATTAATAAGGTTGAGATTTTGCTCGACACCCGGAATATAATTTATATTACCCGTTTGTGCAGCAGCTTCAACGGCAGTTGGGTCAATGTTGACAAGCGCAGAAAATAGCACCCCAAAAATGATAACGACAATAACAACTTGCACAATTAACTGAGCAATCAATGGGATACGCATATTGTAAAGTAAATTGGTGTAGTAGCCTTTACCACCGAGGAAGGTTGTCGCGCTAAAATGAACTAAGCCATATTGAATCATAATCCCGATGAATACGGCAAATAATGAGCCAATACCAACACCGACCCCAATCCCTGCGAGTGCGCCTGATGCGATTGCAACATCCCCTGAGGCTGCTGCTACCGTTGGATCAAGTGCTGAGAATGCTTCAACAATTGTGCCAATTAAACTTGAAAATACAAAAAATGGGATAGCCGAAATCAAGGCGACTAAGACAGCATAAATACCAACACCCGTAAGCGCTTTGCCCCAACTGACACGATCCACATCAGAGGTTTTTGCTTTTTCGCTATTTTTTGCTTTTTCAGAGGTTGGCGAAACCGCACTACGCAGTAATTCTTCAACGGCAGCTTCACGTTCTAAGCCTGTGATTTCGCTAGCAAGACCTGTTGCATAATCATCATACGCCAGTTCAGGATCAGCACGGAAGGCTTTGGCTGCCATTTCCCATGCTTCATCATTTCTGAGATCAATCAGTGCGCCCATTGCACTTTCAAGATATTTATGTGCCTGTTCAGGATTACGCTTAATTGCTGATGCTGTAATTGCTGGTGCTGCTACCCCACTTGTTGCGCCTTGCTTGATTTCTTGTGCAGCCCGTTTTGCTGCTTGCTTCACACTGTCATCAGTTTCTTTTTTGTATAATGCCCCGATGATTTTGAGTGCATCAGGATGCCCCGATGCGACAAGATCATTGATCCCATCAATGCGATCACGCGGATCACTACTCTTCAATAAGCGAATAATTTCTTTATCCATAATTAGCTTGCCCTCTCTTTAAAATAACAGTCATCCCTAGCATAAGCGGTTTTATGACTGCCTATCCCCTCAATAATTAGGGGTATTGACTGTATTATTACATTAATCGTTATTATAGCTGCAAATCTTAATCTGAATGTTCAGAAATGATGTTATTTGCTTAATGATCTGACGAAAAACAAAAAACCGCTCTTTAATCATGGGTAAGAGCGGTTTTTAGAGGCATCATATTTTATGATGGTATCTTCTCTGTGTCTTAACAAATAGCTTGTGTTTCGTGCATATTATGAACATGCCTCAATGGTTTCAAGGCGATAGACATCGCGCTCGCTACAACTGAGTGGTCGAATATAGCGGTTTTCTTCTGCGAAAGTGACTAATGAAGCAGCATCACGATTGATGCGCCATATGCGTACTGCATTATCTTGTCCTGCACTGACGGCAATCGTATTATCAGGATTAAAGACCACTTCTTGAATCCAATCGGTATGTTGGCTAAAGCGTTGAATTTCTTCGCCTGTATCCCAATCCCACATCCGAACTGTGCGATCTGATGAAGTTGTCAGCATGATATGTCCATCTGCGCTGAAATCAATGCCAAAGGTTTCGCTGGCATGTCCTGTAAATTGGCGGATTTCACGCCCTGTTGCAATATTCCACACGCGGATTGTGCCATCCCATGAGGTGGATACAAGGAAATCGCCTGATGGGTGATAGCGAACTTCATTCACGATGGCTTCGTGTCCTGTAAATGTTCGTATGAGATCACCTGTGGCAATTTCATAGAGATAAATTTCATTGACATTGGCACCAAAATCACCTGCTGAAACGACCATAAATTGTTCATCAGCGCTTATATCAATCCCGTTGATGCTGATGTCATGCGTAATTGTGCTGATAATGTCGCCTGTTTCGGTATCCCAGTGAATCACTAAGCCATCACTGCCAATAGAAATGAACTCTGCACCATCTTTGAGGAAATGCAGCATATAGACACGGGCGGTATGTCCTTCATAACTGCGGATGGCTTCTTCGTTGGCATAATCCCATAAAACAATCTGTGAATCCCATGCTGATGTTAAAAGATGCACGCCATCAGGATGAAATTTTACACTATCGACAGTATTCACATGCACGGGTAATTCTGCAACAGTTTCCTGAGTTTCCAGATTCCAAACACGCACCAGTGTTGATGCCAATTGGCTTGCGCGGACGGCTTCATCTCGATCAAAATTAGCTGGGAAGCGCAAAGGTCCACCGCCTGATGCGACCAGTGTTCCATCAGGGCTAATATCGGCTGTCCATACCCAATTGGGATGTCCGCGATACGCATCAATTTGAACGCGGTTTTGCACATCCCATAACCAGACTGTCTGCGAATTGGATGTATCTGTCCCTGAGTATTGGTTATTGCCGATATTACCAACACCTAACGCCAGCGATTCTCCATCAGGGCTATATGCCATTGATAGAACACGATCACCAAACCCTACAAATGAATCAACTTCTGCGCCTTGGTCAACATCCCAAATACGAACGGTGCGATCCCATGCAACAGAAGCAATTTGAGAACCATCGGCACTAAAGGCAACGGCTGTAATGGGTGTGGTATGAGCAACAAAGCGTTGAAGTTCATCACCGATTACGCCACCTTCACCGACGGCTTCATCAAGAATGCTATAGACACGCACTGTACCACTATTAGTAGAATCCCAAACGGCATAGGTCAGCGTTGTACCTGTTGGGCTAAAATCAAGCGCACGCACAAAGCCACTATTTGGATTATGGAAGCCGATTTGCTCGCCTGTTTGGGTATCCCAAACACGCACGGTACGATCAACCGTATCTTCAGGATCATCGGCAATGGTCGCATCGGCTGCTGAGGAGGCAATGCGTGAGCCATCGGGGCTGAACACGACATTGAGAACAGCGCCTTCATGCCCTGTAATTTCTCGTATAGGTGTGCCTGATGCTACATCCCATAAGATGATGTTATGATCGAGGCTGCCTGATGCGAGAATGTTGCCATCTGGGCTATAATCAATACTCATGACTTCTTCGGAATGTCCACGTAGTTGGGCTAAAAATTCGCCTGATGGATACGCCCACGTATAAACGACTCCATTGGATGCCGCCGCAGCAATCATGCTATTATTGGGGTGGATGACCGCATCATTAATCCATACGCCTTCGAGGCTCACGGCAAGTTGTTCTTCGCCTGTAATTGCATCAATCACATGCACCGTGCCATCAACCGATGAAGAAATAATCAATTGACTATCGGTACTAAAATCGACACTCGTGACCGATTCGGTGTGATAGTCAAATTGTGCGCGTGGTCCTGATTCATAAATAATATCTGACAAAGCACGCAATACTTCGACAGGGGCAGGGGCGTAGGCTTTTTCAGATTCTAAGGCTAAAACAAGTGCGAGTTGTGTATCTCCCAAATTAGCAGCATTGCGTGCATTCGCTGCGAGTGCTAAGGCGCTAGTTTCTGCTTGATTTTCGAGCGCATTGGCTTCTGATGTTGCTGCTGCAATGAAACTTGCTTGAGCGCTCCGTTGTGCTGAAAAGGCAAAGAGTGCTAATCCCACCCCGACAACGGCTGCTACAGCCATCATCGCTGCGAGCAGTGTTAAACGTTGACGTGCGCGTTGTTCAAGCGCTTGTTCACGCTCTTGACGTTCAATTTCGTCACGATCCCGTTCTTCACGAGCATCCACACTCATTTCGAGGAAGATTTTTTCCGTTTGGTTGAGCGCGATACTGCTCTCTTTATTCATACTCTCAAATTGTTGCAAACGCACCCCACGCGCCAAGAAACTGGGATCACGTCGTGCTTGATTCCATTCGTCAGTAGCGGAGGTTAAACGGCGATGCAAGCGTAAGGCTTCACGGTTTTCATCGAGCCAAGTGCGTACCCGTTCCCATTGTCGGATTAAGGCTTCATGCGCGACTTCAATGGTTGAGCTACGGGTTTGTGGATCATGGTCAAAAGTCAGTAGGCGATATTTACCAAATTGCTCAATGACGTTGGGCATCGCGCGTGATTGCTGATTGAGTGATAGTAATTCAGATTGCAAAACACGCCGACGGGTATCATCCGTGCCTTCGCCTAGAGTTACTAAGCGCATGAACATCTGACGGGTGGCGGCTTGTTCTTCGCCGTTAAAACTTTGGAAAAGTTCTTCGGCACGGCGTGCCAATGCGCCAGTTGTACCGCCAATCTCATGATAGGCTTCGAGTGTCATCGCTGACCCCGCCCGACGTTCAAACAATTCTGTCAGGGCATATTGCAGCAAAGGCAATGCGCCGGGGCGCTCAACTACATCGTTAATAATGGCGGATACTAAGCCCGATTCCATTGCGATGCCTACTCGTTTAGCAGGGGCGCTAATGCTGGCTTCGAGTTCTTTTTTGTTCATTGGCATCACTAATTCTGTATTTCTACGAATTAAGTTGCCAAAATCAGCATAGAGTAAGGGACGATCATAAAAATCAGCACGTAAGGTAATAATCACCTTGATGCGACTGCGCTCATCATTAACGGCATTGAGGATCGAGTTTAGGAAGTGAATGCGCTCTTCATTATCATGAATGAGTGTGAAGGTTTCCTCAAATTGATCGACAAATAAGACGAACTCGGTATCTTCTGGCAGAATCCGTTTTAATGCCCGTACAAGACCGCGCTCATCATGCTTTAGCACTTCGATGAGATCAGGCATTTCATGATTCGAGAGCGATAATAAGGCAATTTCAAGTTCTTCCATCGGGTGCGTACCGGGTACAATCTCGGCAACATACCATGATTTTTCATGATCTAAAGCACCCGCTTTGATACGCGGTAGCAAGCCTGCTTTAACCACACTCGATTTACCGCTACCACTGGGTCCAACCACTGCCAGAAAGTCATTACGTTTGCCCGTAATCGCAATGTGTTCCATCAATTCATCAATGAGTTCATCGCGTCCGAAAAAATCATCGGCATCAACAGTTTGGAAGGCACGTAAACCCTTATACGGATTAACAACGTTGGTATTCAGTTCTTGTTGTGTAATGGATAATACGTCTAATGTGGCACTTTGGCTGGCAGAAAGTGCAGGTTGTGTTTCATTGACAACGGTTGCAAATTCGCGTGCGAGCGCTAAGACACTATCAAAGCGTAAATCTGCCTCTTTAGCAGTCGCACGTTGCAGCACATCATCGAGTCCTGCGGGTAGATCACTACGGAAGTCTCTGAGATCAGGTAAAGGTTCGTTCAGTTGCTGATACAAAATAGACGCAGGGGTGGCATTATGGAAAGGCTTAGAGGCAGTTAAAGCCTCAAATAATAAAATGCCTAAAGAATAAATATCACTTCTGAATGAGGCTGTTTCGCCCCTGATTTGCTCGGGTGATAGATAAGCTGGCGTGCCTAAAATGGCATCATTGGTCAGGTTCATATCGAGACCGAGGTCTTTGGCGATCCCAAAATCGGTCAGATAACTATTGCCTGATTCATCAATTAAGATGTTATCGGTTTTAAGATCACGATGGACAACGCCATTGGCATGAGCAAATCCTAATGCCGAGGCAATCTGTGTGAGCATCAGTGATACACGCGCAGGATGCCACGCCCCATTTTCTTCCAGCGAATCACGCAATGACCCACCCCGTAGGTAGCGCATCACCAGATACGCGCCCCCCGGTTCACGCCAATAATCATAGAGTGGCACAATATGCGGATGCTCTAGGCGTGCGACCAATTGCGCTTCGGTTTCAAAACGGCGGATGAAATCAGATTTATTAGCATGTTCAGGTAGGATAATTTTAACCGCGACTTCACGTCCAATGGCAGCCTGTTCCGCGCGGAAAACTGCGCCGAACCCCCCAGCACCAATACGTTCTTTGACTTCGTAAGATTTTAATACTTTCCCCGCGAGGTTGACCATAATAATGCAGTCCTTTTACTGCTCGTGACCTGCTCTATCTTGATTGTTCAGCGTCCATAATCATCATCTTAAATGATGTGTTGATTGTTTATTTAGGTTTGTATGAATCACAATGAATCTAGAATAGTATAGCTTAATAGCGTGTAATTGTCTCTTAATTGAAATATTTCGGTTAAGAACCTGTTTTAAAATTCAATCATGATGTCAGACTCTATTCGACATCCCGTTGGATGTCCCTACAATTGACTGTTATGACAGGTCGTAGGGACGCACAACGGTGCGTCATGAAGTATCTTAAATAGTGTATTCAAACAGGTTCTAAAATATTTTGACGATAGGTAAGCATGGCATAGAATACCCATAAAATCTAGGTTTTATGGGCATCCTAGGTGAATTATTTGATGATTTCTGCGCCGTTTGT
>JBAUIA010000474.1:0-22636 GCA_049680565.1 Phototrophicaceae bacterium | reverse complement strand
CAATCATATGGCTGAATTTAGTCGTATCAATCAAGCAGACGATGAAATCGCTACGATACGTGATACAGGAATTACTGTACATGCTGTTGTGAGTGCTTCATTAGGCGGTTGGAACAAAGATGAGATTATTGCAAAATTCCCTGCGATTACGACTGACGATATTCAGCAAGCCCTAAGTTATACTATTCAGCGCCAAAGCATGGCACGGATTAATAGTTTACAAGAACTAAGACCTGAAATTGCAACAATTGCAGGCTATGGTGATTTATTTCTCGTTGGCTTAGACTCTGACGAATTAACATCTAAGCAAATCGCCCAAATCATCTCGAATAATGCCAATATGTTGAATTATAAGTGTATGTATCAGATTGTCCGCGCACGTTTATTAAACCCTTGGTTTGCAACGACTGACTGGGGTATGACAACGTTAACACGCTTACAAGCACAGCTTGGTATTTACTTAACCCCAAATATTGAAACTGTGGATTTCAAACTCACTGCCGTCGATCAAACAATTAGCATTGATAGCCGACTTGTACCCATCACTGGTTTTTTGACGCAAGGGTATCGCAATGCTCTAATAACAGTGACGCAAGAAGCCTCATCTGTCATATTGGCGGTAACGATACCACGCCTACCTGAAGGATATAATCCATTATCAGGTGTTGAGTATCTTGCTAAAGTGGTATTGCAGTTACTTGATAGCAGCTTAAAGATTGAAACAACACCCGACAACTTAAAGTATACGTATTCTGTAGCGATCCACTAATTAGATCAAGTCTTTTGCGGCTAATGCTGCGCCAATAATACCTGCATCATTGCGTAGTTGAGCAGGTTGTAGGTCTGCTTGGATGTCGATATATGGGAAATATTTTTCGTATTTTTTGCTGATGCCCCCACCCACAATAATCAAATCTGGTGAGAAAATATAATCAATATGTTGGAAAACTTTATTGACTCGTTTGCCCCATTTTTTCCAACTGAGTTCTTGCTCATCACGAATACGCCCTGCTGCATAGCTTTCTGCTTCTAAGCCATTGTCGAGATAGATATGACCTAGTTCAGTATTTGGAAACAACATGCCATTACGGAAGAAAGCGCTACCAATACCAGTGCCTAGAGTGAGCATGATAACAGTGCCAGATTGCTCTTGCCCAATACCAAAGCGCATTTCTGCAACACCTGCTGCATCCGCATCATTGAGCGTGACAGTTGGTAAGCCAGTTTCAGTGTGTATGAGTTGCGATATGTCAGTACCGATAAATTCTTGATCGACATTGGCAGCACTAAATGCGATGCCATTACGAATAATGGCTGGAAATGTGACACCAATTGGTCCACTATAATCAAAATGTTTGACAATTTCGGCAACAACTTCTGCGACGGGTTTTGGTTTTGCTGGCTGTGGTGTGTCGATACGGTGGCGTTCGCCGACAAATTCACCTTTTTCTATATCTACGATTGCGCCTTTAATGCCTGACCCACCTATATCAATGCCTAGTAATTGCATCATGTTATCCTTTCGGAAATTTTGGAATAAAATAATAGGTTAATTATGGCACATACTATCGTATAAAAGCGAGACATCATCATGCTATACTCAAATTATAGGATTATCTGACTTGAAATTAGGCATTTTATGGGACGAAGTTTAACACAATTATCAAAATTCCTTGCCTTAGTTCTGCGACATACACCTGAAACATTTGGCATTGTGCTTGATGAACAAGGGTTTGCACCCATAGATGTTGTTTGGCATGAAGTTATTGAGCGTTTTGGCACAGCATATGACCAAAATGACTTAGCTGACATTGTTAAAGGTGATTCGCGTGGTAAAAAGCGATACGAAATTGCTGATGATAAAATTCGTGCATTGTATGGGCATAGTCAACCAACGATTCGCTATGAGGCAATCATCCCACCGACGATTTTGTATCATGGAACAAATGCTACGGCTTTGAAACAGATACAGGTGGATGGTTTGCAAGCAATTGGACGGCAGTATGTTCATATGACGACTAATTTAGACAATGCGACACTGGTTGCAAAACGCAAAACAAAGCAGCCTATCATGTTATCAATCCACGCTTTAGAAGCCCATGAATCAGGTATTGTTTTCCATCAAGCAGAGGACGAGCATTATCTGGCATTGGCGATTCCACCACAATTTATCAAAATCAAATTATAGAGGCTCTCGCTTGCTATGAACTGCGATAAAGCGTACAATATTCGTAATAAATGAAGTCTTAATTACCCCCATAGGAGGGTTATGTGGCTGTCTACAAAGTAGTCGTGACGGGTCCATTCAATTCAGGAAAAACAGAATTTGTCAAAAATGGTTCTGATATTGAGATTGTTGAAACAGAGCGTAGCATTACAACCGAAGATAAAGGCATTAAGGCACTCACTACTGTTGCAATGGATTTTGGGCGTGTTGATTTTGATGATGAGCGCGTGCATTTATACGGCACACCGGGTCAAACACGGTTTAGCTTTATGTGGGAGACTTTAGCAAAGGATATGAACGGGTTCATTGTATTAGTTGATGCGACTGACCCACCCTCTTTCCCTGATGCAGCAGAATTAATCGAAACATTTTCTAATTTTGAGGATGTGCCGTTTATTGTGGTTGCCAACAAGGTTGAACTTGATGATGCTGTGAGCATTGATGAGATTCGCGTTGGAACAGGTGTGAGTAGTGATGTTACAATTGTTTCTTGCACAGCAATCAAAAAAGCCAGTGTTCGGCAAGTTGTAGCTACCATGCTGGAAGAATTACACAAGCAATAGTAGCGTGTAAGATTTAGTTTGATAATTAATCGGCTTGCGAGCCGATTTTTTTGTTAATGGATTTTTGACGTTGTCTGATGTTCCTCATATGTAAGGTTGATAAATCTCATACACAAGGCATCTATAGTAATGATGTAGCATTAAATATAACTAACTTACTCTCTTTCATCAATTAGAGAGATAACTGTAAAAGAAGTTGAGGAAAATCATGGGAAAAATTGTCGGAATTGACTTAGGAACAACTAATTCGGTTGTGGCTGTTCTTGAAGGTGGTGAACCTACAGTCATAGCCAATGCAGAAGGTAGCCGTACAACCCCTTCAATTGTTGCATTCAATAAAAATAGAGAACGACTTGTTGGGCAATCGGCTAAACGCCAAGGTGTTGTCAATGCGGATAATACCATCTTCAGTGTGAAGCGCCTAATGGGTATGACTTACGATGATGCAAAGTCTGAAGCAGCCCGTTTACCCTACGCGGTTGTAAGTGGTAGCAGCAATGATGCTCGTGTGAGTGTCCCTGCTATGGATAAGGTTTTTTCGCCACAAGAAATCAGTGCGATGATCTTGGGTAAACTCAAGAAAGATGCAGAAAGCTATCTCGGCGAAGAAGTTAAGGAAGCTGTTATCACTGTACCTGCTTACTTTAACGATAGTCAGCGCCAAGCAACTAAAGATGCTGGTCGTATTGCAGGCTTGGATGTTTTGCGGATTATCAATGAGCCAACGGCAGCAGCACTTGCCTATGGGTTAGATAAAAAGACCAATGAAAAGATTCTAGTATTCGATCTCGGTGGTGGTACATTCGATGTATCGGTGCTTGAAGTCGGTGATGGGATTGTGGAAGTTTTATCGACAAGTGGTGATACCCATCTCGGTGGTGATGATTGGGATGATTTGATTGTTGATTGGCTTGTAAGTGAATTCAAGAAAGATCAAGGAATTGACCTTAGCCAAGATAAGCAAGCATTACAACGCCTAAAAGAAGCTGGCGAAAAGGCAAAAATTGAATTATCTGCCACAACACAGACTGACATCAATTTACCATTCATCACAGCAGATTCTGGTGGACCAAAGCATTTGAATATCACGCTCACACGCGCTAAATTTGAGCAATTGAGTGGTGCTTTACTAGAACGCCTCATTGTACCTGTTAATACAGCGTTGGAAGATGCTGGGTTAAGCAAAGATGAAATTAACGAGATTGTATTGGTTGGTGGTTCGACTCGGATGCCAATGGTACAAGACCTTGTTAGTAATCGCTTGGGTAAGCAACCTAACAAGAGTGTGAATCCTGATGAGGTGGTTGCATTAGGTGCAGCATTACAAGCAGGTGTGCTATCAGGGGATGTCAATGACATTCTGTTATTAGATGTAACCCCACTGAGCTTGGGTCTTGAAACAATGGGTGGTGTATTCACAAAATTGATTGAGCGTAATACGACAATCCCTGTGAAGAAATCACAAATATTCTCGACGGCGGTAGATAACCAACCTGCTGTAGATATTCGTGTGTTCCAAGGGGAACGCTCAATGGCAGAAGATAATATGATCTTGGGTGAATTCCAGTTACAAGGTATTCCACCAGCACCGCGTGGTGTGCCACAAGTTGAAGTGACATTCGATATTGATGCCAATGGTATTATCAACGTGAGTGCTGTTGATAAAGCAAGTGGTAAAGAGCAAAAGATCACGATTACAGCTTCAACCAATCTTGATGATAACGAAGTTGATCGCATGGTGAAGGAAGCTGAAACCAACCGTGCTGCTGATGAGCGCCGCGCAGAATTGGTACAAATCCGCAATGAAGGTGATTCATTGATCTACTCTGTCGAAAAATCACTGAACGAACTCGGTGATAACGTTTCTGGCGATGATCGCTCACAAATTGAGGCGCAGGTCGAAGAGTTGCGTACTGTTCTCACACAAGATGATGTTACAGCTATTCGTAGTGCAATTGACACCTTGCAAAATGCAAGTCATGCGCTAGCACAACAGATGTATGCACAAGAACAAGCTAGTCCATCAGATAATGGTCATGATGCCCCGCTTGATGAAGATGTAGTTGACGGCGAGTTTACCGAAGCCTAAGCTAGTAGCATTACGTTTTGATGAGCGTCGGACAATAGTTCGGCGCTTTTTTTTGCGACTTTGTGCTATGCTATAACGTATAGATAGTATAGATTATAAAAATTAGGAGAATAAACAATGGCAGACGAACAAGGTCTCGATTTGATGAAAGAACTCGGTAGATTGCGCGATGCAACGGGTAAAGTAATTGGGCAGGTCAGCAAGGAAGTTCAGAGTGCCGTACAAATTGCTACATCTGCACAGCCTGTGCGCGTTGATGTGTATGAAGTTGGTGATGAGGTGGTTGTGCAAACAAATCCATTAGATAACCTCGATGCAAAGAGCATTGAAGTATCAATGGAAGGCGATGTATTGAGTATTCGGGGTGAAACAATTGCACCTGATGTGGATGCAGCCGCTGTCTTTTTAATCCGTGAGCGTAAATTTGGTGTTTTTGATCGCACTGTGCAGATCAGCGTCCCTGTGCGGTCTGATGAAGCCAAAGCAAAATTGAGTAAAACAGGCGTGTTGACAATTCGGATTCCTGTTGACCGTGCAAAATCTAGCATGGGTGACATTGAAGTTACAGAAATTGATTAACATTGTTGGATATAAAAAGCCCCTTTGTCTCAAGATGACATTGGGGCTTTTTGTTTTAATGTTTACGCTATTATCAATTTAATCTTGTAATTCAATAATGGCTGTTTCAAATTCTACCATGAGGTCTGATTTGACTTCGCTTGGTAAAAATGATGCACGAATGCCGTTACGAATAAGGAGTTGAATCTCTTGCAGGGTGATACCTGTTTCTGCAAGTTTAAGATATTCATCTGTGACTGTTGTTTCAAACATGGCTGGCATACCTGATCCAATTGAGATATTTAAGCCATTATCTAACATTTCTCGGATTGGGTAATCTGCAACGCTCTTGATACGCCCCAATTTTACTTCGCGGGTTGGTGTAAGAATAATTGGAACATCGTGTTCTACGAGGTAGGAAACAGCATCCATGTGATCGAGTACACCCCATGTATCGGTTAGACGATCTGGCATGACGATGTCTAAGACCGTCTCAAATGTATCAGCATCGGGATAGCTAAACATATGGGTTACACGTTTCAAGTCTTTTTTCTCTGCTGTTTGGAATGCTTTTTTGAATTGTGCAACAGGTTGTGTATCTTCTCGTCCAACAAGGCTCATCGCAACAATATTGTGTTTTTGAGCCGTTGCACTGGTTGCCCAACGTGCAATATCGTCACTTTTACGAGGACGTTCACGCGGCATTGAGAGAATCCAAGCAATTTTTACGCCCCAAGCGCGTTCCGCACGGTCTGCCCCATCGCTGAGGGCATCCATGAGCATTGGGAATGTCATCCCAAGATCGGTATAAATCGCTGGATTAACTGCGATTTCAGCATAACGCACATTTTGTTTTGAATAGCCCACTGCAAGATCGTAGACTGCGCGTGCAATATCTTCTGGGTGGCGTACCCATGCGGAGGTTTCTCGGACAATTTCATCAATATCAGCAAACTTTGGGTCTTTAAAAGACGACATGATATTGCGGTAATCTTTTGCTTTTTTATAGGTGCGTGGCACATCAGTTTGTTCAGCGACGAGTAGCGTAAATTCTTTGGATATTGCGCCTTCAAACTGAACGTGTAAATCAACTTTTGGCAACGCACGTATGGTTGCTTCTATAGACATAGATTCTTCCTTACTGATTTTATATGAGTTGTGCAAATCGTTGTGGGTAGTAAGCCTACCCACATTATCAAATAATTGATGTAACAAGCATTTTATGGCTTGCTGTTACTCAGTTTCGAGATTTGCGTGTTGTGTTTGTTTATATTCAATCGCTGCGTTTACCAAGCCTAAGAATAATGGATGTGCTTGGGTTGGGCGACTGAGGAATTCGGGATGAAATTGACTACCAATCATATATGGATGATCGGCAATTTCAGAGATTTCTACGAGTAAATCATCAGGGCTGAGTCCACTTAATGACATCCCATTTTGCTCGAATATATCTCGGTATTCGTTGTTAAATTCAAAGCGATGGCGATGTCTCTCATGAATGGTATCTGTGCCATAAAGCCTTGATGCTAATGTATTGGGTTGTAGCTTGCAAGGATATGATCCTAAACGCATTGTACCACCCATATCGGTAATGTCTCTTTGGTCAAGCATGAGACTAATAATGGGATAGGGTGTATTTTCGTTAAACTCTGAACTATTGGCATCTTCATAATCAAGAACATGGCGTGCAAATTCGATACACATCACTTGCATACCAAGGCATAAGCCTAGATAAGGGATTTTTTTCTCACGAGCAAAACGCGCAGCAATGATTTTACCTTCAACACCACGATAGCCAAAGCCACCGGGAACAACAATTCCATCGAGTGTGCCAAGTTCTTCGATGTTACGTCCTTTTTCAAGGTCATCGGATTGTATCCACTTAATGACGAGTTTGTGGTCATGGAGTGCAGTAGCATGAACAATGGCTTCTTTTACACTGAGATAGGCATCATGAAGCTCGACATATTTACCGACAATACCGATGGTGATTTCTTTTTCGGCAATTTTCATTTTTTCGACAATATCGTACCACTGCTTGAGGTCTTTAGGCTGTTTAGCTTTTAGATCAAGCCAATCCATGATGTAGTCACCCAGTTTTGCATCTTCGAGTGAGATTGGCACATTATAGATATTATCAGTTGTAACAAGTGGAACGACAGCTTGTTTATCCACATCACAGAATTGAGAAATTTTGTTGACGATGTCATCATTCACAGGGTGATCGGTGCGCGCAATAATGACTTGTGGTTGGATGCCCATACTGCGTAGTTCGCGCACACTATGTTGCGTTGGCTTTGTTTTCAACTCGCCTGTTGCGCCAATATAAGGCAAGAAGGTAACGTGTACATAGAGCGAGTCATTGCGATTGAGACTTGTACGCATTTGGCGTAAGGCTTCGATGAAGGGTTGTCCTTCAATATCACCAACTGTTCCGCCAACTTCGACAATGACGACATCAAGCGATTCATCATTTTGGGCAATACGTTTGATGCGACGTTTAATTTCGTTGGTGATATGGGGGATTACTTGGATTGTACCACCCAAAAAATCACCTTTACGTTCTTTATCAAGTACAGTTAAGTAAACCTGCCCTGCTGTTACATTAGAATCTTTGCTGACACTTTCATCGACAAAGCGTTCATAATGCCCAAGATCAAGATCAGTTTCTGCACCATCATCGGTTACAAAGACTTCTCCGTGTTGATACGGTGACATGGTACCGGGATCAACATTGAGATAGGGGTCAAGTTTCTGAATCGCTACTTTTAAGCCACGCGCTTTTAAGATGCGCCCAATCGCAGCGACGGTGATGCCTTTACCAACAGAACTCACTACACCACCTGTACAGAATATATATTTTGGTTGTGCCATATATTCACCTGTAGGGTCTATTACAAAACGATAGGGCGGGACAATCTAGTCACCCCGCCTTAGTACGATCATTATCAATTGTGAATTTACCTCATTGCTGAGGTATGCGAATCCCGAGTTCGTTAGACGAGTTTTTCCAAGTCATCTGCTGAACGGCGCATATCGAGGAAGATAAGCCCAAGTTTAGCATCTTTACGTACGATGGTCGTTAGAACAGCTTCATCACCAACGGACATCAAAATTACGTAGCCATTAGCACCTTTAACATAAACTTGATCGAGCATACCACGACCTAGTTCTGATGCGATACGTTCACCGAGTGAAAGCATTGCCGCAGACATAGCGGATACGCGATCTTCTTCAATCCCTGCTGGCAGGGACGATGCAATAATCAAGCCATCAACACTCACCACAGCCG
The DNA here is from genome assembly GCA_049680565.1 of Phototrophicaceae bacterium. GTDB lineage: Bacteria > Chloroflexota > Anaerolineae > Aggregatilineales > Phototrophicaceae > JAUZRW01. The sequence goes on along the minus strand of JBAUIA010000474.1, from coordinate 13,907 downwards.
ATGCTTCAACTTCGGGTGTTGTACCTTGCAAGTCACGGAGGCGCTCAACCATTAATTCCGTCCGCGATTTCGCCATAGTGTACTCCTCTCAAGAAAGTAACCCGATTCATTATCGGGTGAAGGGTTATCATAAACAAGATGTGCTTATTGATCTATTATCACTTGTTATTGTATTTCACAAGTGATTCTCTATCAAGTTAAGCAACTATTTTTACTCAGAAATTGTGATATTTTGTATCTTCTTTTTGTATTATACAGTCTGCTGGGCAAAGGGCAAGCATCTAGGCTTAATTCTTTTATGAAAATAGGCATGTTTATAAATAAGACTTGGCACAGATTATTAATGATAGTGTACCGTAGTCGCTCAAAAACTTCATTTTTCAGCAAATGAGGCTATACTCATTGTTGGGATGCCGTAGGAAAGGCGTATTGGATAAATTGAATGCTTTGAGGCATACTGAAACCGTATTGTACACCTCTGGGAAAGTGAGTCTATGTCTAATAATCCAAATGCAACGCGACGCAATAACCAATCTGTATCTATTACGATTGTACCTGAAATTACTGAACGTATTGCACAAAGTGTCGGACAAGTTATCATTGGTAAGCGCAATGAAATTCGTCTTGCGGTGCTTGGTTTGCTGTGTCGTGGTCATATTTTAATTGAAGATATTCCGGGTGTTGGTAAAACAATGATGGCACGCGCTTTATCAAAAGCGATAGGATGTCATTTTAGTCGGATTCAGTTTACACCTGATATGTTGCCATCTGATGTAACGGGTGTGTCGATTTATAATCAACAGACTAATGAATTTGAGTTTCGCCCCGGTCCGATTATGGCACAGATTGTACTAGCGGATGAAATCAATCGTGCGACCCCTAAAACGCAATCTGCCCTACTAGAAGCTATGGAAGAAAAACAAATTACGGTTGAGGGTGTGACACACATAATGGATGATCCATTTATGATCCTCGCTACCCAAAATCCGATTGAATATGAAGGTACATTCCCATTACCTGAAGCGCAATTAGACCGTTTTCTGATGCGGATTCAGATGGGTTATCCTACGCCTGATGAAGAATTGACGATTTTATCATCACAACAATATAAGCACCCGATTGGTAATTTGCAGCAAGTGGTTAGTGTTGAAGAATTGATTGCAGCACAGGAGGCTGTGAAGCAAGTTTATGTGGCGGAAGAAGTGAAGCAATATATTATCCACCTTGTCACATCATCCCGTCGGCATTCAGATGTTTATTTGGGGAGCAGTCCGCGTGGGTCGTTGGCTTTATTCCGCACAGCACAAGCACGGGCAGCGATGGCAGGGCGCGATTATGTAATCCCTGATGATGTAAAAGCCTTAGCGGAAGTAACGTTAGCCCATCGGATTATCGTTGGCCCATCGGCACGGATTAAAGATATTACATCACGGACAATTGTACAGGATATTCTGGTTGCGACCCCTGTCCCCGGAGCGAATGGGCGCTCGTGATGATGCACAATAGACGAAATGCAATCTGGTTACTGATTAATGTCTTATTGTTGGTCGGATTGTTCACAGGTCAAGCTGTATTTTTCAATTTAGCCTACTTATTCGTTAGCTTAATTGTCTTATCATTGCTGTGGTCGTGGTTAGCAGTGCGTGGCGTGCGGATTGGTCGTAAAACACGCACACGACGTTCTCAGGTTGGCTATAATTTCACTGAGCATTTTTCAGTTAAAAATGGGTTCTTTCTACCGAAATTATGGTTGGAAATCCGCGATCAATCGAATTTGCCGAATCATAAAGCAAGCCATGTTGTGCCATTGCTGATGCCGAATGGTCTGTATGAATGGCGTGTTGATACACAGTGCATTGTGCGTGGTGAGTTTGAATTGGGTCCAATGACTGTCATTAGTGGTGATCCATTTGGCTTATTTATGACACCTCGTGAGATCAATGCGTCGGAACGTATGATTGTGTATCCGCGTAGTGTGCCGATTACGCAATTTAAGTTACCAATTGGCTTAATTTCTGGGGGTGAGCCACAGCGCCATATGACGCATAATATCACGACCAACGCGGCTGGTGTTCGGGATTATGTATCGGGTGATAGTATTAACCGTGTGCATTGGAAGAGTACTGCACGTAGGGGCAAGATTATCGTCAAAGAATTTGAAATTGATCCGCTTGTCGATATTTGGATGATTGTTGATTTTTCGGTAGAAGCATTATTCGATGCACCATCAGTCCGACGTTTTGGTGATGATGGACCGGCATTACCTGATGCACGCGGAATTCCTGCATCGACTGAGGAATATGCTGTTGTGATTGCCTCGTCTTTAGCGGAATATTTCATTGGAAAAGAACGCGCATTAGGATTTGTGGGTTATACGCCCCATCGTGATTTTTACCAACCAGAGCGTGGACATCGGCAATTAACGCGCATCTTAGAGTCTTTAGCAATTGCACGTAGCCGATCTGAGTACAATCTAAAGACGTTATTATCACTTGAAACACCCAACTTGACACGCGGTGCAACGGTGATTTTAGTCACATCATCATTGGATGATAGTTGGATTGCAGAACTCAATATTTTAGCTGCACGGGGTGTACGTCCGATGTGTGTGTACATTGACCCTGCTTCATTTGGCGGTGGTAATTCAGATGATGTACGGGGACGCTTGAATTTGATGAAAGTGCCGACACTGTTGATTAAGCAGGGTGATAATCTAAGTGCAGCATTGGCAGAAAGACCGCTTTAATCTAACCTGTAATGCCATCTACGAAATTCTTTGATGAAATCGAAGTTAGCAGATTCTATTGCTTGAACGGCTGAATCATCAGAGAGTGAAATAACTGCACCTACAATATCATCTTCGTGGGATTTCTGGCTTAGTGCCGCTTGAATAGATTGATCTGTAATTAGCCCTTCTAGCCAAATGCCATTATATGTCATGGTGATAACGGGGATGAGGTGGCTATGTGTAGGTGGAGATATTGAATTAGTAGCAGAATCTGATGTGATATAGAGCGCACAGATTTGTTTATCAACTGTAAAGCCGAGATTGGTTAAGGCTTTTTCCATGCGGTGATTACTAACTGCTATTAAGGCTCGGACAGCATTTACAGGGGTATCTGCTGTTATGAATGCTTGGATGAGTGATTTACCTGCGCCTTGCCCTTGGTAATCAGGATGAACAGCGAGTAAATCAAGTTCACGACGTTTTTCGCCTTCCATGCTAGTTGTGATAAATCCGAATACAAATCCAATCACGGTATCATCTAGTTCTGCAACAGTTGTCCAAAAATCATCCCGTTGGATGCAAGTTTCAATTTGAGGGATAGACGCTGGTTCATCAAATGCTGCAATGATGATATTGGCAATGGGTTTTGCATCGGCTAAAGTGGCTTTTCTGATAATTTGTGTCATGTATAGATACACCCTTTCAGATTGCGTGTAAGATTTGCTAAACTTACCAGAGCATTTGAGTCGTTCACAGAGATAAGGCAAAATCGTTGGTTAAGGTCGAATCCTCACATAGTAACGCCTTTCTGTATGTCCTCGTTTTCACTAGCGGTATGACCACACTTGCAGTCGAATTATCTGCATCGCGTTTGTTGGGATATGTTTTCGGTAACAGTAATCTTGTTTGGGCAAATATCATCGGTTTGATGTTATTGTATTTAACTGTTGGCTATTTTATCGGTGGTCGCTTGGCAGACCGCTCTCCAAAACAGAGCTTAATGGTACAGATTGTTTTATGGGGTGCATTTTTAAGCGCACTTGTACCTTTGATTGGTCGTCCAATTCTGACGTTTTCCGCAACAGCATTTCAGGATTTAGAAGCAGCGTTAGCATTAGGCTCGTTCGTATCTGTTCTTGTTCTATTTTCAGTGCCAATCACCCTATTAGGGATGGTATCACCATTTGCGATTCGCTTAGCGGTGACTGATCTTGAAAGTGCGGGACGTGTGAGTGGTCAAATTTATGCTATGAGTACAGTTGGTAGCATTCTAGGAACATTTTTACCCACGCTATACTTGATTCCTGTGATTGGAACGACACTAACCTTTATATTCTTTAGTGGTGTATTGTTCACGGTTGCATTTTATGGCTTATGGCAAGAACAAAAGCGGACAGCGCTCTTATATTTGATAATGCCCGTCATTATCGCAATTTTATCATTCTTTGTGCTAAATACACCACTGCGTCCACCGATTGAGGGCTTCGCTTTACTCTATGATGGTGAAAGTGCGTATAACTATATTCAGGTTCAAGAAGATCAAAATGGGTATCGGTATTTGTTGTTAAATGAGGGTCAAGGGATTCATAGCCAATGGCATCCCGAGAATATTTACTATCGTCGGACGTGGGATTTCTTCTTAGCTGCACCGTACTTTAATGATAATTTTCTACCATCTGATATGGAATCGTTGCTGGTGATTGGTTTGGCAACAGGGACAATACCCCGTCAGCACATTGCTGCTTACGGTAATATTCCGATTGATGGGGTGGAAATTGATCCTGAAATTATTGCTGTGGGCGAAGAATTCTTCCAGATGAATACTGAATTTATGCCGAGTTTGACGACTTATGCACAAGATGGGCGTTATGTTCTCAATCAACTAAATGGTGAGTATACAGTTATCGGCATCGATGCTTATCGTCCACCTTATATCCCTTGGCATTTGACCACCGTTGAATTTTTTGAGGAAGTCCGCGCACATCTTAGTGATGAAGGTGTTGCTGTGATTAATGTTGGGCGCACCAATACAGATCGACGCTTGGTGGATGCTTTGACGAATACCATGTATGAAGTCTTTCCAACGATTCATGCAATTGATGTACCGGGATCATTCAATACGATTTTGGTTGCAACGCAAGATAATACATTCACGAATAACTTATTTGAAAATCTGGCACAACTCCCTGATGATGCCCATCCCCTATTACGACAGGTCTTGCTTGATACACAAGAAAATTTAGTAGAGGTGCATCGGAGCGATGTATTATTCACAGATGACCGCGCCCCTGTCGAAACAATTATCGATTCATTGGTGATTAATTTCATCATGAATGGTGGTGCCGAGGAATTACGCTGATGGAAACGATTCAACAAAATGATGTTAAGCATAAAAACCAGAAACTTCCTAAAATCTTAGATTGGATGTTGCGGTTTTTTATCATGCTGATGATTCCTTTTTTGCTGGCGATTGGCAGTGCGCGGTTGGTAATGACTCCTGCGTTTTTGAATTTTGAGTATCAGCGCCCAAATTTTTCAACGGATAACTATGGCATGACTGTTGAAGATCGCATGACCTATGGTCCTTATGGTGTGCGATACATTGTGAATAATGAGCCTGTTGAGTATTTAGCAGATTTGGAATTACCAGCAACGCTATGTTATCCAGAAAGTGAGCGTGCGTGTAACGCATTTAACAGTCTTGAGGTGAGTCATATGGAGGATGTACAGACTGTTGCACAAGGGTTATTTTTAGCTGGCATTATCGGCACGATAGCAACTTTAATTTCTGGTTTTGCTTTAGTATGGAGCAATGGATTCCACTCGCTCAGACTTGCTTTATTACAAGGTAGTACGTTAACAATCGGGTTGATTATTGCAGTTGTATTGTTGGCGGTTACAGCATGGGATACATTTTTCGGTGGATTTCATAGCATTTTCTTTGATGATGGGACATGGCAATTTTATTATTCGGATACATTGATTCGTTTGTATCCTGAGCAATTTTGGTTTGATGCATCTTTGCTTGTCGGTGGCTTGACTGTAATCGGCGCATTTATTATTTTAGGGATTGCCTTGCGTTTTCGTTTGGTCAGGTCATAAAATCTGATATGAAAGAATTCTCACTTATTCGATGGCTCACACCCAACCTCGGTATCAAGCGCTGGCTGATGATGTCTATATTAGGGATGCTTGTTATCTCTATTGGTGTTTCATTAGCTGTTCTGCGATTATTTGGTATTGAGGGGATATTACCAGCATTCACTGAAAACTGGTTGATGATTATTGCCATTTTAGGATTGGGCATCGGTAGTATCGTATATGGGATGAATCGTATTATTGTGACTTTGCTAGCCCCGTATCGTCGCCAACAAAGTGGTGCTGTGATTGACCATGTGATGGACTTTAATCGACGACAAAAAGGGTTCAAATTTGTCGCCATTGGTGGTGGGACAGGATTACCTGCTAGTTTACGAGGTATCAAACAATATACCAATAACATTACGGCTGTGGTGACTGTTGGTGATGATGGTGGCAGTTCTGGGCGATTACGGCGTGATCTTGGGGTTTTACCTCCCGGCGATATTCGGAATAATATTGCTGCGTTAGCGGATGAAGATAGTTTATTGACGCAGTTATTTCAGTATCGCTTTGTCGGTGGTGATCTTGCAGGACATTCATTTGGTAATTTATTCATTGCAGCTTTGGCGAATATTGTTGCAGAACAGCGCGGAAATGGACATAATAGTCTAGCAGAAGCTCTAATTGAGGTTGAGCGGGTTCTTAATATACGAGGGCGTGTTATTCCATCAACATTAGATGATATTGTTTTACATGCTACTGTAAGATTGAACGATTCATCACGTCAGATTAAAGTAAGGGGTGAATCTCAGATTGGTGATGTAAATGGTCGCGTAGAGACAATTTCGATTGAACCTGCGAACGCCATTGCATATGATCCGAGTGTACAAGCTATATTAGATGCTGATATAGTTGTAATAGGACCTGGTAGTTTATTCACCAGTATCTTGCCCAATTTGATGGTTAAGGGTATTGCTGATGCGTTACGTGCAACGGATGCGTTAATTATCTATGTGTGTAATGTTGCTATACAACCTGTCGAAACAGAAGATTACACCGTTGCTGAACACGTCATGGCAATTGAAAAGCATATCGGACGTGGTGTGTTTCAAGCGGTTATTGCAAATAATATTTATCCTGAAGAAAATGCAGGGCATCATACAAATTATGTGAAGCCTGTGCCTACTAATCATGAAATATTAGAGCGGTATGATGTTTACAATACAGATTTAACAGATCATGAGCGCCCTTGGCGACATGATACTCATAAATTAGCGAGAGCTATTCTTGAACTTGCAAGACAAGACACAAAATTAGCCTCCATTATTAAAAGTACGAGTCAAGAACTCGTTTAGGAAATCATATAGAAGGAGATATATTTTTATGGCTATAAAAGTTGGTATTAACGGTTTCGGACGTATTGGTCGTCAAGTCGTGAAAACATTGAAAGCATATTATCCCGATGATGTTGATATTGTTGCTTTCAACGATCTTAGTGATCTTGAAACAATGGCACATCTTTTCCGTTACGATTCAGCACATGGTCGTTTTGAGGGTACAGTGGAAGTAGCAGAAGGCGCGCTCATCATTGATGGTGATGAAATCAAAGCCTTGTCTGTCCGTAATCCAGAAGAACTCCCTTGGGGTGAACTTGGTGTCGATATTGTGATTGAATCAACAGGTATTTTCCGTGATTATGATGGCGCATCAAAGCATATCAAAGCAGGCGCTAAGAAGGTTATCATCAGCGCACCTGCTAAGGGTGAAGACCTCACAATCGTTTTAGGTGTTAACGAAGATCAATATGATCCAGCAAATCATCATATTGTCTCAAACGCATCTTGCACAACGAACTGCCTCGCCCCTGCTGCTAAGGTTGTTAATGATAAATTCGGTATCAAAAATGCGTACATGACAACCATCCATAGTTACACAGCCGATCAGAACATCGTTGATTTACCGCACTCGGATTTACGTCGTGCGCGTGCTGCTGCGGTTAATATGATCCCAACAAGTACAGGTGCAGCAAAAGCGGTTGCGTTGGTTATCCCTGAACTTAAAGGTAAATTCGACGGTATGGCTGTGCGTGTACCAACGATTACAGGATCATTGGTTGATTTTGTTGCAGAAGTTGAAAATCCTCCAGCAGATAAAGCAGAATTGATTGCTGCATTTGAAGAAGCTGCTGCTGGCGCGATGAAAGGTATTTTAGCTGTATCACATGAGCCATTGGTATCTGTTGATTACATCGGCAATCCTTTCAGCAGTACCATTGATGCGCTCTCAACTGATGCTAGCGGTAATCTTGTAAAAGTTATCACATGGTATGATAACGAATGGGGTTATAGCTCACGTTGTGCAGATCTCGTCAAATTTATGGGCGATAAGCTCTAAGTAAGACACGATCATCCATGAGGCGGGGAATAATCCTCGCCTTTTTTAGTACCTATTCATCAATAAGAAATAAGGGGATTTTATGAATAAAAAGACAATTCGTGATGTCGATTTAGCAGGTAAACGAGTACTTGTCCGTGTTGATTTTAATGTGCCATTAGATGGTACAACAATCACCGATGATACCCGTATCCGTGCTGCTATTCCAACACTAAAATATATTTTGGAACAACATCCAAAAGCTGTAATTTTGACCTCCCATTTAGGTCGTCCGAAGGGTGAGCGTAATCCTGAAATGTCGCTCAAACCTGTTGTTGCTGAGTTATCAGCACAATTAGGAGTCAATGTTGCCTTTGCAGATGATTGCGTGGGTGAGATTGCAGATAATGCGATTGCAGCATTAGACGATGGTGGGGTTATTTTACTTGAAAATACCCGTTATCATGCGGATGAAACCAAAAATGATCCTGAATTTGCTGCACAATTGGCTAAAAATGGTGATATTTTTGTCAATGATGCTTTTGGTACAGCCCATCGCGCTCATGCGTCAAATGTGGGTGTTGCCGATCATCTGGAAGCAGTGGCTGGTTTCTTGTTAGAAAAAGAGATTGATTATCTTGATAAGACGATTGAAAATCCTGCAAAACCGTTTGTTGCCATTCTAGGTGGTGCAAAGGTTGCTGGTAAAATTGATGTCATTCAAGCATTGCTCGGCAAAGTTGATAAATTGCTGATTGGTGGTGGCATGGCAAATACATTTTTTGCTGCACAGGGTCGTGAAATGGCAAATTCACTGGTTGATGAGCCATCACTCGGTATTGCTAAGGATTTAATGGCAACGGGTGGTGATAAGATTATGCTACCATTAGATAATCGTATTGCAGATGATTTCAGTAATGATGCCAATATGCAAGTTATCCCTGTGAGTGAAGATGTGCCTGATGGTTGGGAAGTATTGGATATTGGTCCTGCAACGTTGACAGCTTATCAAGATGTGATTGCTAATGCCAAGACCGTTGTTTGGAATGGACCAATGGGTGTTTTTGAATTACCAAATTTTGCAAAAGGTACATTTGGTTTGGCAGAAGCGTTAGCGCAAGCAACCCAAGAGAATGGCGTTATAAGCATTATCGGTGGTGGCGATTCGGCTGCTGCTACTGAGCAATCAGGCTTAGCAGATCAGATGACACATATTTCAACAGGCGGTGGTGCAAGCCTCGAAATGCTCGAAGGGAAAGTTTTACCGGGTTTAGCGGCACTCGCTGATAAATAAGATGATTGCGGATACTAGCTGTGTATAAAGTGCTTATTGCATAGCTAGTATCTATCTCCCCTATCAAGATGGTTATCTTCCAATATTTTACACTTCTACAACACTTTGATCTTATGATACGTATAGTTAATTGGGCGGAAACATCTGAACTATGGCATAATCATGTTTATGAAATTGACACCGTTTTGGTATGGGGTTGTAGACTTTTTAGAGGCAACTTGTATCAAATCTTAGGTGTATATCAACGCTTATTTTTATAGGTAATATTATATTCTGGTTGGGGATCACTGAATGGCTTGGATAGAAGGCGAAAAAGTTGGGGGTTATACCCTTGGGCGACAATTAGGGCAAGGGGGTATGGCAACTGTCTATTTAGGGCATCATCCTGAGCTTGATCGTCAGGTTGCTATTAAGGTGATGCATCAGAATTTTTTGGAGGATGCTGGATTTGTAGCACGCTTCAAGCGCGAAGCCCAAATTGTTGCAAAGTTGACTCATCCACACATTGTGCCTGTTTATGATTTCAGTGAACATGATGGACAGCCTTATCTGGTGATGAAATACATCCAAGGATGGACGCTTAAAAAGCAATTGATTAAGAATCCGCCCGATTTAGATGGTATTTTAGATATTGTCACGGCAATTGGTGATGCGCTCAATTATGCTCATGCTGAAGGTATTTTACATCGTGATATTAAGCCATCCAATATTGTTATTGACCAAGACAATATTCCTTATTTGGCTGATTTTGGGCTAGCACGATTAGCATCCTCTGGTGAATCAACCATGAGTGCGGATATGTTATTGGGTACACCCCATTATATCTCGCCTGAGCAAGCGCGTGGAGCAATGAAGCTCGATGGACGTACTGATATTTATTCGCTAGGTGTTGTGCTTTATGAATTATTAGTGGGTAAAGTACCATTTACAGGCGAGAGTGCTTTTTCGATCATTCACGATCATATTTACACGGCGTTACCTGCCCCTACCCTAATTAATCCTGAAATTCCGCAGTCTGTTGAAAATGTTTTGTACAAGGCTTTACAAAAACAACCGAGTGAACGCTATGAGACAGCAAATGATCTCATAAGTGATTTACGGCAAGCAATTAAACAAGGAAACTTAACCGAGTTAGATCCTAATCGTGCAACCATTGCTGAAATTTCCTTAGCAAAGTTACGTGAAGCATACGACGATCAACCGACGATTACCCCTGCGATTGGCTCACCGATTCCAAGCGGTTCAAGTGTGCAACAAGCGACGTTATACCCGAAAGCAAAACCATTTTATGACCAAGAGCGATTTTGGACGATTAGTGGGTGTGGCTCGTTGTTATTGATCCTATTTATTAGCTTCGGCATTTTGTTAGGGATGTCTAGTAACATCCAAGAATTAAGCGCTTTATCAGCAAGTGTTGCTGATGAATTAGGTGGACGATTTGGTATTTTTGCAGCAGCCATTGATACAATTGAGACTTCAGACAATTTTGGTATTGAAGTCATTGAGATTGAAGGTGTCCCAATCCTCGATGTGCCTTATGTTCCACTTGTAGATTTACCACAAGATACCAATAATATCGCAGCAACTTTGCTTTTTGCGCGGAGCTTTTACGAAGAGGATGATTTTACACAAGCGCGAGAACGCATTACCGAGAATATCCCCAATGAAGCACCGATACGGGCTGTTTATTTGTTATCAGCAGCGCGTATGGCAGCTAATGCTGGCGATGATAATGCAGCCGTGATTTACTCAATTTTAGCGACAGAATTATCAAGGAATCAAGTTTTCTTGATAGAAGAAGTACGTGCATTATCGGGACGAATCATCTACGAAAATGCGATAACAACGGCTGATACTTCTTTACGTGAGACCTTACAAAATTTACGCGATAGAGAATTTATCTCGGCTGAGGTGCTACAACAATTAACAAACTCTGATTTGACGGCATTTGCCACTGTGCGGAATTTAATCGCCAATAATAATCCAAGATTGGCACAAACAGCCCTTAACCGTGTGAGTGAAGATGTTATTATTAATCAGGAATTTGCATTATTGCGTGCGGAGTTAGCCTTGCAAATGGGCAACCAAGATAATGCAGAAATGATTCTGGACGATATACTTGATGACGGCGACACCCCTAACTGGGTAAGAGATCGCGCGGTAACTATTCAAAACGAACTCAATTGAGAGGATTTATGATGAGAACCCCTATTATTGCGGGCAATTGGAAGATGCACAAAAATATTTCTGAATCGGCAGATTTTGCCATTGCGCTTGTACCAAAAATTGCTGAATTTACAGGTGTAGAACGCGTCGTCGCACCAACATTCTTAGCGCTTAGTGCGGTAGCAGATATATTGATTGATACTGATATTAGCGTATCATCACAAGATGCTCATTGGGCAGATAGCGGTGCATATACATCGGAAGTTTCGGCAACAATGCTTAATGGCTTGGTACAGTATGCCATTATTGGGCATTCAGAATGCCGTGCTTATTTAGGCGAAACAGATGAAAATGTTAATAAAAAAGCAAAAGCACTTTTAGCGAATGGTATCCGCCCGATTATAGCGGTTGGTGAAAGCCTTGAACAAAATGAAGCTGGTGAGACAGCATCGTTTGTCGGCGGGCAAGTACGGGCTGCATTAGATGGTATCACGGCTGAACAGATGGCAGATGTTGTGATTGCTTATGAACCTATCTGGGCAATTGGCACGGGTAAAAGTGCCTCATCCGAGCAAGCCAATGAGATTATTGGCGGTACAGTACGGGCAACAATCCGTGATTTGTATGGTGATGCAGTTGCAGATGCGGTTCGTATTCAATATGGTGGCAGTGTAAAACCTAATAACATGCTCGATTATATGTCGCAACCAGATATTGATGGTGCATTAGTGGGTGGCGCTGCCCTGAAAGTTGATGATTTCACGGATTTAGTGCGGTTAGCAGCAGAAGCTAAAGGAGTATAGCACTCTGAACGTTGTTGGTCTGATAGCATCCATCCTGTTTTTGGCAGGTATGTTTATATTGCTGCGCCGAATTGAGCGTTGGCTACATCAGCACATTTTCAAAGTGGGCTGGTTAAGCACGCATGATTATCAGACCACAACGATTTTGTATTACACCTTCTTTTTACCGGGTGTGATCTTGCATGAATTTGTGTATTATCTCGCAGCAGGTATATTGAATGTTCGTGCAGAACGTCAAATTAAGTGGCCCGATAAGCAAGAAATTGGGGAACTCAAACTCAATTTTATTAAACTTGCACCCCGTACAAGCGCATTTCGTAAAGCAATTATCACCAGTATGCCTCTATTAGTGGGTTTAATCAGCATTTGGTTTGTATCCAACAATATTTTTGATATTACAGCAGTTGTTGAGCGTATGAGTAGTGGCGAACTTGCCGATGTTGGTGCAGCATTTAATATGCTCATTGGAGCGCCTTTATTCTGGTTGTGGATTTATATTATTTTCACGATTGCGAATACGATGTTCCCCACTGTTCCCAAAGATTTGCAAGGTTGGCGCTCTGTACTCATTGGTCTAGGAGTCGTGGGTGTTGCACTATTTTTAGTGGGTATTGGTGGCGAGATTTTTGAAGCGTTACAAAGTCCACTAAGTACGGTTATTCTGGTTTTATCGCAAACATTTGTCTTATTGATCTGTATTGATCTACTGATGGTGTTAGTATTAGGTACAATCGAATATTCGATTGAGCGTGCAACGGGTCATAGTGCGACATTTAAGGGTAATCGAATGGTGACGATGACTCGTGAAGAAGCGATTGCAGAACGCGAGAAAGAACGCGCCAAAGAACAAAAGAAACTTGAACGCGAACAACGCCAACGTGCTGCTATAACAGAAGGTCCTACAACAATTTATGGCTTGGCTTTTGCTATACCGGGCGCACCGGGAGATATTCCGATCACTCAGTTAGAAGCCTTACCTGATGTAGAAGAAGATATTCCAGAAGAAACCCAAGACGACAAAGTACCCCCCATTTCTATGCCAGCTTTTGGTGGCATATTACGAGATGATAATCCAGCTAGTCAGCCTTTATCTAATGAGCAGAAACAACAACGGGAAGCAATTGCTGCCCGCATCAATTTACCAGAACGTCGTCAACCTATGCCTACCCCATCGGTATCACCAAATGTTGATGATGTTGAAGCAGATGATAAGCCTAAAACAGTTAGTCAACCTGCTAGATTCACACCACAGCGTCCTATAACTCCACTTGTTGATGATGAGCGTGAACAAGTCGTACCATCACGCTTTGGCAAACCAGCATCAGATGACACTGATACAGATGATGAACAAACTATTGCGCCCGTAGCATCACGCTTTGGTAGTCGCCCTGAATTAGCTTCTCAAACTGATGAGGAAGTAACCAATTTAGATGTTGGTGAATCTATTGTGGATGAAGATGGT
>JBAUIA010000473.1:0-1766 GCA_049680565.1 Phototrophicaceae bacterium | reverse complement strand
CGCCAATATCGTGTTTTTGCTGCACTTTCTGAAATTCCGAGTTCTGCAGCAATATCTTTCCATGTGATACTATCATTTCGCTGTATGCGCATTAGTACTACTTCTCGGATTTTCGGCGATAACTGGTTCAATGCATCTTGAACTTGTTCTGAGAAGGTTTCTGACAGTTCGATATCATCATCTTCTTCGTGAACAAAATCATCTTTGAACTCAGAGTGTTTACTATAATCTTGCGCATATTGCTTTTTATGGCGCTCAAGAAGTTTTTGAGCAATTCCGTACAGCCATTGTGCAAGATTACCCTTAGCAGGGTTAAATCTCCCATCTCTCAGGGTAATGAAGAATTGCACGAATACTGACTGGGTTAGATCTTCTCTATCGCGCACAGCCTGCACATTTCTGTTTTTAAAATAATCGTTGATTCTTGATGCATAGTATTGTTCGAAAGCAGACCAAGCAACATTATCATTAGACATTAGTAACGGATACAGTTGTGAGTCTGGTGGTAGTTTTTCTTGTGTTTGGTCCACACTTTGTGATTCTTCTGTCATACTGGAAACTCCTGTAATATTATAAAGCCGACTTCTATTAACTACTTCTACGAGCCGTCACATTTTTAAGAATGCACTTATTAACAGTTATCCAGAAAATAAGTTGAATTTATTAGGTACTCGTGCAACATACGAAACACCTCAGTATAAATTTTGTGTATCTGCAAAACACCTTAATTACTCGCAAACCTGATACAAACCACTATACTATGGATACAAGTATTTTGTGGAAAAATGCGATGTCTCTGTCTTACCAAGGTGGCACATTGGTCTTGTACGATATTCCACAAGACTATCCTGTTGCGAATTCATTCCAATGGATCAAAGGTCGCTGGCGTAGCGAAGGCTACCACTATCCCACCCTGCGCGAGTGGCTCAAAGCAGAGCAGATCAAAGATAATGTACCACGCTGGCAACAATTAGACTTAAGCATCAGCGATGATCGTGAACCCCACGATTATCAGCTTGATGCACTGGATGCCTGGCAAGCCGCAGAGTGTCGTGGGAGCATCGTGCTACCCACAGGTGCAGGCAAGACCTTCGTTGCCATTAACGCAATTGCACAGGTGCAACGCTCGACGGTTGTCGTCGCACCCACCATCGATCTATTGCATCAATGGTATGCTCGCCTAGTCAATGCCTTCGACACCGAGATTGGTGTCTACTATGGTGGCGAGAAAACCATCCTGCCAATTACTGTCACTACGTATCATTCGGCTGGCGACCTCATTGCAGATTACGGCAACCAGTTCAAACTCATCATCTACGATGAAGTGCATCACTTGCCTGCCCCATCGTGGGGTGAGACTGCCCTGATGTCGCCATCACCTTTTCGTTTAGGACTGACTGCTACCTATCCCGAAGATCATGAACAGGAAGGTGGACGCTGGCGTATCAGCGATTTAATTGGTGAGATTGTTTATCAACAACGCATCGATGATCTCATCGGGAAACGATTAGCGGAGTATCGTACCGAGCGTATTCGCGTCGATTTGACGGACAGCGAACGTGAGCAATATGACCGCGACTATGGTATTTACTCCCATTTCTTTCGCTCACGCCAATTGCACAAATCACATGGTGCCAAATGGTTCATGGAATTGATGCGCTTGAGTGCCTTTGATCGTGAGGCACGACGGGCGTTACTGGCACGCCATCGCCTGATTAATCTGCTGGCAGGTGCAGAGAACAAGTTAGTCACGCTCGCAAAATTGC
>JBAUIA010000472.1:0-6291 GCA_049680565.1 Phototrophicaceae bacterium | reverse complement strand
AGATGCAACAAACATCATGGTCAAAAGTCATTATCTTAGGTGGATTATCGAGCATTATTTTTGTGTTGATGGTAATCGCCACACACAACTTTTTGACTGAGCCGTTTCCGGGGCATAATGATTTCTTGTCACGCTGGGAAGGGGCGCGGTCTTTTTGGGTAGATGGCTTAAATCCGTATGGTGAAGAAGCCAGCTTGAACATCCAGACTATGATGTGGGGTCGTCCATCCTTACCTGATGAAGACCAAGTGTTATTTGCTTATCCGATGTATACCGCGATTTTGATTGCACCTTTAGTATGGGTTAATTACGCATGGGCATCGGCAATTATGATGGTCATCATGGAAGCGATGATGCTCATTGCATTATTCATGCTGTTTGATCTATTTGATTGGCGACCTAAAGTGGGGACTTTAGCACTGCTGGCATTAATTGCACTTTTCCATTATGCACCCTCACGCGGATTAATTTTAGGACAATTGGGACTCGTTTCTTACTTTATGTATGTGGTCACATTTTGGGGACTCAAACGCGAGCAAGATTGGGTGGCAGGGGTAGCGCTTTCTATCGCAACTATCAAACCGCAATTAGGATTTTTGATTGTACCGTTTTTACTCTTATGGGGATTGCGTGTTAAGCGCTGGCATTTTGTCGGTAGTTTTACAATTAGTCTAGGAATTTTAGTCGGTGCGTCGTTTTTGCTCGTCCCAACATGGTTGTTTGATATGTGGCAACAAGTGACCGCTTATACAGGCTATGCCCCTCCGATTCCGAGTGATGTTTTATTTGGTGAGGTGCTAGGGATTTCGACTGATTTTAAATATATCTTATTTGCTGCATTATGGTTGATGATGCTCATCGGCTGGTATCAGGTATTGGTACAAAATCGTCAAGAGCGTGCCATGTGGGTAGCGATGATTACGCTTGCCGTGAGCAATATTGCATCACCTGTGATTGCGATCCCTCATTTTGCTGTCTTCATGATTCCACTCATCTTTTATTTGAAACATCTCTCACGCCGACCCAAAAATCGGAAATGGGCGCTTGTATTATTACTTGTGGTGATGATTGAGCCTTGGATACGTTTCTTCTTGACATTGGATTATGAAACCACTTTAGAAAGTTGGGTGATGGCATATCCTGAACCAATTGTTGTATTACTTAGCTTATGGTTCACACGTCAGTTATGGTGGGAGAAGGGCAATCTGCTTCAACCAGTCAATCATCAGAAAACAGCAATCACTCGTTGAGCTTGTCTATCATCTATATGCTAGTGTGTTGTTTCAGAGTCATCTTCATCTTGATAGGCATCGGCTTGGTAAACTACAGGTGGGTTAAGTTTGTTAATCAACCGATCGGTTGATTGGAGAACCAACCCTTTGTTAAAGAAAGAGCCATCAGACGGTTGGTTACATAAACCCTGTCTAATTGTAATCTAAGAGTACATCAAATTTAGATTACAAGGACTTAAACATGACTACACAAACAAACATCTCAACGAATCAAACAGGTGTATCTGTAGCACCCATTAGCAGACTCCTGTGGGTCGCACCATTGGCGATGCTCGCATCCACTGTTGCCAATTTGGGCTTATACGCTGCAGCAGGTAATCTCTATCCCGAAGTCACGGCATGGGCAGGTGCGAGTCAATCTCAGGTCATCGGCGCAAACATCGTCTATTTGCTGATTGGCACCATAATCTTTGCCGTTGTGAGTCGCCGTTCGCAGCGACCTGCCCGCAACTACTGGATTATTTCCACAATTGGCTTACTGCTATCGCTATTTATGCCAATTACCGCAGGGATGGGTTATGGCGCACCCAATGTACCACCTGCTGAAATTGCGACAGTCGTTACACTCAGTTTGATGCACGTTCTATCCTACGCCATTAGCGTTCCTCTGTTCATCCGACTGGGGCTGGACTAAGCGCACAGGCTAAAAGGAGATTTATATCATGAACGATCTTTTCATTGTCCGTATTTTCGCTTATTCGGTGTTCCCCTTGCTACTAGCAGGGGCACATATTCTACTAGATACGAATGCACGAACAACAGCACATCGTATTGAAATTGTCGTGATGTATTTGCTAGCAATTAGCGTCGGCGCAAATGGATTAGGGGGTGCATTTGGTCATTTATTCCTGTCCGACCTCGTTGCAGAGGGTATTGGTTGGGAAACAGGAAGTCCGTTCCAGCTAGAGATGGGTTTCGCCAATCTTGCGCTAGGTGTGCTAGGGATTGTCGCAATCAGTCGTGGTCGGGATTTTCGTCTAGCAACCATTATTGCAACCACTGTCATTGGTGGTGGTGCGACGATTGTTCATCTGATGGATATTGCATCACATGGCAATCTAGCACCGGGCAACACCATTCAAAACATCGGCAATTTACTTGATCCTATCTTGCTAATTACGCTGACATGGTGGGCATCACGGATACAGGTTGAGGACAAATTGGCATTTTCACAATGGCGTTCACAGCAAGAGCCGATTATGGGTTTAGTCGCCGCAGGCATTGGCATTGGCTTTGGTATCGGTTACGCGATGAATGCCTTACTTCTGGTCACAATCTTGGGGGGGCTAGTCGGTGCAGGTATGGGTATCATGATACGGTCATCGCACGGGCAACACAGCAACTTTAGTATCGAAAGCACATAATATACAAATGTAGTATACAAACAAAGAACGGGTTGTTATTGACTTAATTGACAAGCCGTGAATTATAAGGAGATCGGATTGATGGCACATCAAATAAAATCTGAATCAAGTAAAAGAGGGATAGATTGGGCAATCATTGCATTTTTTGCCCTCGCTTATGCGATTGCATGGGGTTCATTTGGCATCATCGCCATCATTGCCGACCAATCTGGATTAGAGAGTCCGCAGGCACTCATGGCAATGGGTGAAACATGGCAGTATGGTAATGCTATCGTAAGTGCGCCACAGTGGGTCATTTACCTCCTGACGCGCCTTGCAGATTTCTCTTTCTCAATTGCAGGCATCATCCTGATTGTAGTCACTGCGGGGTGGGGTGGTTTGCATGATCTGTGGCAACGCTTAACACACTGGCGCATTCATCCACTATGGTATGTGCTGGGACTGCTACCACTTGTACTGTATGCTGTAGCGGTATTGATTGCTGATGCTGGTTTACCAGCCCCTATATCGGCTAGCACCATCGGCACAATCTTATTCAGCTTACAGTCAGGGTTGTTGGTCTCGCTGTTCTTGCGTGGTGCTTTCGGAGAAGAGTTCGGCTTACGCGGTTTTGCCTTACCCAGATTACAAGAATCCATGTCGCCATTCCGTGCAAGTTTGATTATCGGTGCGCTATGGGGTGCATGGCATCTGCCTGTCCTCATTGGGCGTGATGTGATCTCGATTGTTGTATTTGTGTTACTCGCATTTGGATTGAGCTTCATTTTCACATGGTTATTCAACGGCAGTGGTGGTTCACTGATCCCCGTGCTTTTATTTCATGCAACCCAGAATTGGGAAGAAGGATTTGAAACGATTTTCCCTGCGCTGGTTGGCACAGATTGGGAACTCATTTCGACATTAATTTTGCTCATTCTCGGAATAATTGCCGGTTTTGTGGTGTGGCGCAATAGCAGACAATCTGTATCGCAGTCGATGAGAGATAAGAGTAAAACGATGTTGTTAAGTCAAGATACAGGCTCAAAGGCACAAGCATGACAACCAGAAATTCAGGAACACAACCTGATATTTGGGAGCGATGGAATTGGCTATGGTATGTCATTTTTTACCTAGCCATTGTTGTATCTTTCGGATTTACTTTGCGCGACGAGACGCTAATAGACTCCGTGTTCACTGTTGGAATACTAACCCTGCTGATGGTTGTATGGCATGGCATCGGGATGGCACTTGCTTATCGCAATCTCGTATCGTGGGAGAAAAATCCAACAGCCCGTTTTATCGTCTTACTGGGGGATATTGTTCTGTGGTTTATTCTCGTTACCATTTCTCCAACCTTCTACATCATCCTATTCGGTTTGTTTATACAAGTATTTCGTCATTTGCCTCTACGCTATGCGACGATTACAGCACTCATCTTGACGGGGTTGATGATCTTTGAACAGATGATGGATTCAGGTGAAATATTATCGATCACTAATCCCAATAGCTGGTTATTTGCTATCGGTGGGATTGGCAGCATTCTGGTAGGCATTTGGATTTCAGCAATTATTGATCAGAGTACACAACGGCGGGAATTAATTGATCGACTAGAAGAAGCACAAAGTGAGCTTGCCGACGCAAAACGTCGTGAGGGTATCTTAGAAGAACGCCAACGATTAGCCCGCGAAATTCATGACACACTGGCACAGGGGTTCACAAGCATTGTCATGCATCTGGAAGCAGCAGAGCAAGCCTTGCCCGATGATCTTAATGTCCTGCAAAAGCATCTCAATCAAGCACGTTCTACAGCAAGGGGTAGCTTAGATCAGGCGCGGCGTGTTGTCCAAGACCTACGACCTGATCTGCTGGATGGGAAATCTTTGCAAGATGCTATTCAACGCACCGCGCAACGCTGGCAAGCCGAGACTGACATTTCAGTTTCTGTGCAAATAACTGGCGAAGAGACTTCTTCCCCTTCGGTAATAGATGTGACCTTACTCCGTGCAATGCAGGAAGCACTCAATAATGTTCGCAAACATGCACAGGCGACGGAGGTGCGCGTGACATTGTCCTACATGAGCGATATGATTATGTTAGATATTCAAGATAATGGTGTTGGATTAGATGGGGCAGAACCTTCTCGATTTTCGGGTGGATATGGCATCCAAGCCATGCGTGAACGTGTGGCGCAGTGTGGTGGTACTGTCATATTAGAGAGTGACCTCGGTGAGGGTACAACTGTAACTGTATCCGTGCCATTAGCTGATTGAAAAGAGTAAAACATGACACATACAATTCAGATTCTGATAGCAGATGATCATCCAGTTGTTCGTGAAGGTTTAGCAGGTATGTTGGCAGGTCAAGATGATTTTGAAGTTGTTGCAACCGTAGCGGATGGTGAAGCTGCACTAGAAAAATTTAAAAAATTATCGCCTGATGTTGTCCTCATGGATTTGCGGATGCCTATTCTTGATGGGGTTGGTGCAATTGAAGCCATCAAGGAAGTTAAGCCTACTGCAAACATTATTGTGCTGACAACCTATGATTCTGATGCTGACATTGTACGAGCCATCGAAGCTGGAGCGACAGGTTATCTCTTGAAAGATACACCACGCGAAGAGTTGTTTAGGGCTATCCGCGCTGCATCAACTGGGGAATCTGTTCTAGCACCCGCAGTTGCTTCACGCCTGATGACGAGGATGCGTGCACCCGCCGAAGAGAATCTGAGTGCGCGAGAGATTGACGTACTGAAGCTGGTTGCAAAGGGCAATAGCAACAAAGAAATTGGCAAAGTCCTACATATCAGCACGGCAACAGTCAAAACCCATCTTATCCATATCTACAATAAGTTGGGCGTGACAGACCGTACATCCGCAGTTACGACGGCGATAGAGAAGCGAATCATTGTCTTGTAATAGTTGGCGTTCATATCATTGATGAAATGATAAGGATTCTAAGTCGGACTAACTTCAAAGACGTGTATAAAAAAGAAATAGAGGGTTAATCTTGCAACAATTGAATGTCATCGGTACATATAATATTCGAGATTTGGGAAGCTATCCAACACTAGGTGGTCAGCGTACCAGAAAACAATGGCTAATTCGCTCAGGCAATCTGGATAAATTACCGATAGCCTCGCAACAACAATTATATGATTATGGTGTGCGAACGATCATTGATATCCGCGACGAATGGGAAGTTGAACATTATCCAAATGTCTTTTCGGATTCGATGGATGTTACTTATCACAATTTGCCATTACTAGGAGATGCTCTATCCAACGATGAAGACTGGCAACGAGAGAGCAAGCAATATGTTCATCTGCATGACTTGTATAACAAATACTTGGAAAAATGTAAAACACAAATTGCATCGATCATCAGCACGATTGCAACCAGTGATGCCATTACCATTTGTCATTGTCACGCAGGAAAAGATCGTACAGGAATTATCGTTGCGTTGATTTTGAGCGTGGTTGGTGTCGCGCATAATCATATCGCACACGACTATGCACTCAGTCGGCAAGAAATAAATCACCTCGTAGACGAATGGAGACAATATGCGATTGCTCATGATAAGGCTTTAGATGAATTAGAACGCGGTGCAGCATCCGACCCCGAAACAATCCTTACCATGCTCCATTATATTCAAGAACA
>JBAUIA010000471.1:0-5813 GCA_049680565.1 Phototrophicaceae bacterium | reverse complement strand
TTCGCTATAATTCATCTCTTGCGCCCAACGGTGCATCATCGCTGTGCTGGGATTGCCCCGTATCACCGCCAATTGATTACCTGCCAGTTTCTCTTCTGCAAATACATCCAAGATGTAGAATTTCATGTGCGCCTCAAGATTATTTGATGGGATTGTTACTATTTATTCTACTCATCAGTGCCAATTGTCGCTAATGGCTCAGTTTGCTGATACTGTTCTGTAATCGCATTATCGGTTAGGCTGATACTTTCTGAGGAAATAGGCGATAGCCATGCCCCTATAACGGTACTAACAATTAAAATCAGTAAGGCAACTAAAATCAATGATGCCCCAATCCGTCGATAAGCACTGTATTCTTCTACTAATGCTTGTCCATCTATGCCATTTTGTTGTGTGTTATTATCTGTCATGGTACGCTTATTCAATTCAATAGTTAATCGTATTTTGTATCATAGCAAATAACTATTAGAAGCATAATTATTAACATAACGAGTGATAGGTTTTATTGAGGCGTATTGCTCAAGGATGATCGTATGACCGCCGAAGAAGCGATTGACATTGCACGAACCGTACTCTATCGAGAAATTGATGTGCCTGATAACGATGATATTATCTGCACGCATATTGAGCAAACAGATGAGGGCTGGTATATCGAATGCAATTCGCGCATTTATACCGAAACAGATGATTTACTCTATGCGCTGGTGCTTGCACCGTTGATGATTTTTCCAAATGGCAAACACAAATTTATATTTTGAATGCTTATTACACGACCAATTTAATTTTTGTGGGTATTTTCGGGAGCGCACAAGACGCTCCCCTACACGTATCGCTATCTGGGTAGATTATCTGTTGCCTTATTCACCAATCGGTAGAATGCCGACTAAAAAGCCCCCAAAATTATTGGTATCAACATCATTGACGCGAAATTCAAGTATGCCTGTTGCTGTTGC
This sequence comes from Phototrophicaceae bacterium, assembly GCA_049680565.1. Lineage (GTDB taxonomy): Bacteria > Chloroflexota > Anaerolineae > Aggregatilineales > Phototrophicaceae > JAUZRW01. Next base: position 4,860 of record JBAUIA010000471.1, on the reverse strand, counting down.
CGTAAATATGCCACCATCACCCACGAAGAAAGTTTCATCGCCAATGCGCCCAACTAATGAATGCGGTGGTGCAATCGCAACAGGGAATATGCTCATGTCACTGCCTAAGATTGCGCCATCTAAAGTGGTTGGATCACCACCTGCGGGACCAAAAATTAGAGACGAGCAATCAATGGTGGGTTGTCCCACACCCATTTTCTCAGCTTCACAATTGACCCAATAATTGGCTAACCCTGCTGTCACTAGGCGATACATCGTTCCTGCTTCAATCATTATGCCTGAATCTACCCAATCAGAATTTGCTGATACAAATAAAGGAACAGCGACTGTTTCGGGTAAGAGGCTGACAGGGAGGTAATTCATATCACTAAAATCATAAGGGACTGGATTGCTTGGCATTTGATTTTCGCTAGCATTTACGACTGTACCAACATCGACCATCACAGTTGTATCACCGACTGTCACACTTACAGTACCATCAAGATTATGGACAAATACCTGATTGCCATCGGATTGTATAAAAGCTGTACTACCAATTTCAACTTCAATACCATTGACTAGAAAATGAACTGTCGTTTCAGTCGGTGCTTGTATCAGTACACCGCTTGGAGATACCTCATTACAAGCAACTTGACCGATGCCTGTACTCAAGCTAAAAACTTGCATCGGCGCACTATAATCAGCATCCGTATTGCCAACAATTGGCAAGTCTAAAGGATCATCTTCGGTGGTGAGCAGTGAGGCAAACACCCATGCGTGTCCGTCCTCAAATTCAATTTGTAACCAATCACCCCTCTGATTACGCGCTATCGCTGTAACTATCTCACCTGTAGATAATGTGCCGACCAAGGCTGAATTGGCGCTTGTGACTGCACGTACATTGATATTCCCTGTGCTAGTGGCACTTATTTGTGAGCGTATTGGTGCATCAGGGCGGATTTCATTGGTCAATTCAGTATCTCCTAAAATGACAAATGTTACATTTTGCCCTGCTAAGGTATCGGGGAGATCCGCTTGCAAGGTCATGATGGCAATGCCCCATGTATTGCTATCTGCATCAAATGCGGTTGTGGATAAGGTCGCAATAGTGCGAATATCAGTATTATCCCCAACCTGATCGAATGCCTCAAGCGCTTGCTGTTCAAAATCTTGCGCGGAAACCAGATCATTGCCATAACAAACTTCATTACGTGCAATCCCTGAACACATATTATTTACCTGTTCAAGTGCCTGTGTCACAATCTGCGGACAGCTATTTGCTTGGGCAGCAACTAGCCCAATGCTGGTACTCATCGCAATCAATAATCCGATTATACGCTTGATAGACATATCGCATCCCTTTGATCTAAAACAACATTATCTCTTAATAGTATATGTTATATTATCAGCAAACGATGCAATCAAAGCAAAAAATATGATAAAAACTTTTGTTACGTTCTCAACATATAGGGTCTAATTATTAATTGAATCTCACTTTTACTGTAATTCGCAGGTCTGGTCGAATGTTAAATTAATTGGTGTCCCTTGGATAAGAAAGGTGTATCCAATTGCATCATAGATGATGGTTGCTACGGCATCGGGCGGCATATCATTGTTAGCGAGAGCAACCGCCCAAAAGTCTGCAAATGAACATTCGGGTGCAGGTAGTGCAGGAAAGGGTACAGCGAGTTGTTCAGCTTCTCGATCACGATCCATCCCTAAATTTAGGGCAAAGCTAAACCCAGCATCATCGTTAGGTTGTGATGTTACAAATGCCCATTCATACGGCTTAGAAATCGTAATTTGTACGCGTCGATGCCAAATCGCATCCGATGCTGCTGTGCCTGTTGGCGCGTCATTATTACGCGTCTGACGATAAAATAAATAACGGACTTCAGGCGCAGGTTCATAACTTGCATTGAGATCAAGTGTGCCATCTTGTTGGACAAATAGTGCCTCAATTTGTGTTAATTGAGCATCAGCACCTGCATAGTCTAAGACCATCGCATAAGATGCCACAGGATCAAAATTATCAGGATTGCCGGGCACAAGCCACACCTCATCGTTAAAAATTTGGAATACGGTTACAACAGTGAAACACCCAAAGAGAATGACAACGATTGCGATTATAATCGGCAAGAAAGCAGATTTGTTATTGCTTGGGTTAGGATTCATTTCATCGGACATACTTGTAAATCCTTGTTAAATTGATGTCTAATATCTTCATCTTAGCATAGCATCATTAACATAAAACGCCCACAAAAATCATTTGTGAGCGTTTTCAGTCTGTATCCTATTTATTGATGAGCGTATCAGTTATAGCCTAAGCCACTGCCTGCTGGCGCACCAATCAAATACAATGTTGATAGTAAGACAATCAGCAAGGGTAAAATAACCACAAGGCGATAGAGCGGATTATCATTGTTGAGGTGCATATAATACATCATCACGAGATAGGCTTTTGCTAAGGATAAAACAACCAAAAGGGTGATGGTTACAGCATTATCAGGCAATGCCTCTGTGATTAACACTTCAACTAAGGTGATAATACCCAGCACAATGAAGATGAAGGTATAGATACCACCGGGCATACTACCAATACTCCCGAAGTACGGCAGAACAACCTCATCGGTATAATGATGGGTATGTGCTGCTTGTGGCTCAACAAAATCGTTCACAATTTCAAGCGCACTTGACGCATTTTCTGCTAATTCTTCTGATGTTTCTTGAATGGATTCGCCCATGTTATCGACAGTTTCTTCAACTGCATCGACGACTTCTTCAATTACATTTTTTTCTTCGTCAGCCATGTTATCCTCCATCTATACTAAGTAAATCAGTGTGAACAGTGCAATCCAGACAACATCGACAAAATGCCAATATAAGCCAAAGACTTCAACACCGATAGAATTTTCATCATATGCACCGCGTGAGCCTTGGAATAATAAGTATAACGCCCATAAGACACCGACAATCACATGTGCGCCATGGAAAGCAGTTGGTGCATAAAAACGCATCCCATAATTTGAGGCACTATCGCCTAATAATTTTTGGAAGTAAGCGTTGAGATTATCATACTGATTGGGTGCGAGTTCGACTGCTTGCCCTGCGAAAATTGCAGAGAAGGGTACAATCTGACCATCTACTGTTTCGACAGCAACACGATCCAGTGAGATGAAACGATCACGCGCACCGTCATTATAAGCAATCAATTCGGATTCGATAACATTTGGATCATTAATAACACGCATCGGTAGTACCGATGTATCGAGTAAGATAAAGTCTTGATCCCATTGAATCTCGAAGTTTGCAACATCGACACCCTCGAAAAGGTCGGCATTGTTTGCAAAATCAACCAGATAACTTGTCACCGCGACAATTTCAGTTGTGCCATTATCTAGCACCGTTTCTGATTCCGCAGGGAGCGCTTCTTCACGAACTTCGATGAGTTCTGTATCCGCAGTGCCAATAAGCTCGCCAGTTTCACTATCAATGACGCTATAAGTGACAATCGCTTCAACTTCATTGACACTTTCAAATAGATTGGTTGAAACTGTAAATTCTTGTTGGCGTAAAGACACATTCAAATGCCCTAATTCGGAGTATTCAATATATTGTCCACCAACAAAGACTGTACCTAGCACAGCCGTTAAGCCAATCCATTGATAGAAACCTTGGCGATTTCCCATTTCAATGGCACGTAAGCCCATCACCATTGCATAACTCGATGCCAACAATATGAAGGTATTAGCAGTCACGAGTGCAATACCGAGTGCATCATGAACAAGGCTTACAGAAGTGGGTTGTGTCGCACGGAAGATGACGTAAGCTGCAATCAGCATGGTGAAAATAACAATTTCACTTGCGAGATACAGCCAAACGGCAAACTTAATATTTTCATTGTGATCTTCGCCATGTGCGTCATGCTCGTGCGCCACAGCAGGTTGATTGAGTGTCATATCAGCCATAAAATTCTATCCTTCTATTTGTTGCCCAGAACTTTAGGCAGATTTTTACGGATACTACGTGCGGTATTCTTAGCACCACGCCCAATGGCGCGCACAGGTGCAGGTGGGGTTGTATTGCGTGGTGTCGGCTCAATTTCGTTGGCAATACGGACTTGTTCGTGTCCTTTGTAAAATAAGAAACCGATGCCACCAGCAAAGATCATCAATGAGATACCGATGAATCCGATAAATACAATGAACAAGACCATTTGGGTTGTTTCCACTGTGCCTAGGAATGGCAAATCGAGCATAACGCCGTTCGCAAAAGCTGATGGCGATGCGTTGGCATCATCCACAACCTTGAGATAAAAGCCATTTGGAATCAGTGAAAAGAGGAACACAACTGCCAGCAAGACAACAGGCAAAGAAATAGATTTCCAAAATTCAGTGAAAAATATTTCTGATGTATCATCTTCTTCGTGATCGTGTGCGTCGTAGACAACAATTTCATTGCCATCATCATCTACTTTGACAATTGCGGTTGTTTCTTCGGCATGATGTTCACCATGTTCGCTCAATTTGGGGTTGAATGCTCCAACGCCCCATAGCCAACCTGCCATCATTGTAAAAGGTGCGAGTACAAGCGCTACACCGGGATCCCAAGCGGGTAAGCCCTGTAACACACGTATCCCCATAACAATTAATTCCCCGATAATCAAACCGAGAACTGCGCCGGGTATCGCACGGTTAATTCCTGGATGTTTCATAATAAAAACCCCCGAAAGGTTAAAAAATAGTGCTATTTTAGCCACATCGTATGTCAGAATTTGAATATAAAAATATTATAACAGGCTTAGTGAAAAAAATCACGGTTAATGCACAGGCTCAATCAAGTCGGTCTTATCTCGCTCGAATTTCATTAATCGCATCGACT
>JBAUIA010000470.1:0-9620 GCA_049680565.1 Phototrophicaceae bacterium | reverse complement strand
ATATAGACTCGCCACCGAACGAACAACGTTTTTAAATTTACTTTGCCACCTTCACTATACCGCATTGTGGGCATAATCTGCTAGATATTATCATCAAGATTTAATGTTGTGTGTGTGAAAGTATGTAGAGTCTGTAAAATACTTAAAAATAAACATGACGATCAATAAAGTAGAGGATGTGTAGGAGCGTTGCTCTGTCTGCGTTTGCCAAGTGGGAGGACATAAAGTCCATCCCCTACACGCTATAAAAGTTTATCGAAGGTTACATTAAGACCATCTTTTTATTGCTTTGTATAGTTATAAAATATGCTTTGGTTCAAAGCGTTTTTATGTACTTTTTCAATTTGGTGCGATTACCCTGCATTTTTAATGCACTGATTCGTCTTTCTGCCAATATGAGATATAATCAAACTATTCACCGAGCGAAATGGTCTGATTATGCGTCGTATCCACTACCGCGCCATTATCATCCTTATCATCACCTTCATGATATTGTGCTTGCTTGCACTGGCAATCGGCTACACACGCCAAACACCCTTGGTCTCCTTCATTGCTGATTTTGACGATCAAACCGATATTTATTTGCTCGATCCCACTAACCGCGATCTGTTCAATATTACCCAGAGCGCCTTCCCTGAATGGTCATTTGGGTGGTCACATTTAGGCACATTGCTTTACACGGCATCGATCCATACCACACAATCTGCCGATGAACTGATGGTCATGACGCGCCTCGGGGACGAACGTTTGCTCGATACCCCCGAAACGCTCTATAGCTTTGGCGGTGTTTGGTCACCCACAGGCGATACCTTCGCCTATTTTTCCAGCCATCCGCGCAATATATCCGATATTTACACCATCAGTTTCCCTGATGAAACCGTCCGTAACCTCACCCAAACCGATACCCTCTCGGAAAGTAATCCCTATTGGACACCTGATGGCACAGACTTGCTCTATCGCCTCAATGGTGATTTGTATCTGTTGAATCTGGCAAGTGGTGAGCGCCGTTTGTTGGTCAATATCGAATCGGCTGATATTGAATCCCAATCACCTGTGTGGTCGCCTGATGGTGAATGGCTCATTTTCTATACGCGATCATTCATTAATGGGCAAAATCGCTTACAAGCCTATGTGGTTGCGCGTGATGGCACAGCCTTACGGCAATTACGCATCCCAACCGCGATTAATTCAACTGTCACATGGTCGCCTGATAGTCAGCAAGTGGCGTTTATTGGTAATCAAAATGATATTCTCTTTTATGATCTCGCCAGCAATCGCATCGAGACGGTCACAGGCACAAATCGTCGCTTTGCCCCCTCATGGTCACCTGATGGGCGCTGGATTGCCTTCATCGAAAATCGTCATCTCTATGTCTACGATACACACACCGCACAAATCCGCCCGCTACTCACCGAAGGGCATGTCAAACCTCCTCTGCGCTGGCAACCGTGAGCCAGTAAGTCGTCTCTATCAGACTATTACATGCGCATTTGTAAACCTTAACCGATTTCGTCCCTAATCTAGTTTGACCTATTTTTAATCATGTCATACAGTGATCTATATCAGTTTTTTACGATTAATGGCATTTTTCGCCCCCAAAAACGTGAGAAGTATCATATAATCGTATTTAAGGGCTAAGGGGATATACGCTATCATTGATGCAATGTCGATAACATATCCCGTCCGTACCTGATTAATTAATTATCTACAGGAGTATTGAGCATGATAAAGTGGTTTCGTAGTATTCTCATTTTAGCGTTAATTTTTATTTTTAGTGCTGTTTTTACCTCCGCACAATTTGAAGGTGGCGAATTAACAGACGGTGAAGAAGTTGAAGTTGATGTCGATGGCGACGATCAAATTGTATTCACCTATGTAGCAGAGGACGATGTGGTTATCACCGTTATCGTCAATTCAGAAGAAGACCTCGACCTCGTAATGGCGATTCTTGACGAAGATGGCGATGAAGTCGCTCGTGATGATGATAGTGGTCAAGGATTGACACCATCATTCATCCGCCTTGCATTAGAAGCTGGCGAATACACCATTGAAATTGAACAATATAGCGGTGAAGACATTGAAGATGAAATCGAAGTAACCCTCTTTGAAGTGGCATTGCTCAATCTTAATGAAGGTCCTCAAACCGTTGAATTAGGCGATGACTTTGAAATTGATCGTATGGTCTTTGAAGCTGAAGAAGATGAAGTATACGCAATTATCATCACCGCAGAAGATACGCCTGATAGCACCCTCTATGTTGATGTTCTCGAAGAAGGCATGACCTTTGCCAATACCCGCATGAGCTTCCGTGGTATGGATCAAGCAGGCTTATTATTTGAAGCATCCGATGATGGTATTGTCACCATTGAACTCGAATTTTTCGGTTTTGGTGATGCTGTTGAATTTACCGTAGAAGTCGAACAACAATAAGAGTATGGCGTGCTGCAACTTGCACGCGCCATCTCTGCTTAATAGATAGTCAAGATTAATAACAAAAAAATTGGAGTGATACACATGATAAAAACGTTCCGTATGATAATCGCCGTATTATTTACGCTCAGCATCGTGGCAAGCGCATTCGCACAAGATTCAATTGGTATTGGTGATAGTGTTGATGGCGAAGCCGATGGTGATACTGTTCAATATGAAATTGAACTCGAAGCTGATGATGAAATCGTCATCACCCTTGAATCAGATGATTTTGATACCATTGTTCGCATCCTAGATGAAGATGAAGATGAACTCGACTTCAATGATGATGGTGAAGGCATGGGCTTAAATTCAATGCTCGAATTCACCGCAGAAGATGATGGCACATATATCATCGTTGTCGATGCTTTTGGTGGCGATCCTGAAGGTGACTTTGAACTCGCTGTAGCAGGTGCTGATGACGAAGAAGCTGCCGACGAAGACGCTGATGAAGACGAAGATTCAGATAACAGCAATTCAGGTGATGGCGATCTTGTTTACGACGAAGAATTTGAATTCGATGTTGATGGCGAAGACGAACTTGAAGTCACCTTTGACGGTTCAGAAGGTGATGTTGTTAGCATTGTTGTTCGCATGGAATCAGAACAATCTGTAACCATCGAATTGCAAGACCCAGAAGGCGATGACATCGCTTTGTTTGATGAATATAGCTTTGGTACAGCAGCACTCCTCCGTGTTGCATTACCAGAAGATGGTCTCTACACCATTGTTATTGAAGAACGCAACGGCGAAGAACTCGAAGACGATCTCGAAATTGAAGTGCTTGAAACCGAATTACTCGATCTTGGCGATGGCGCACAATCAACTGAACTCGATTCCAATGTAGGGCGCGATGTCATGTTCTTTGAAGCTGAAGAAGATGTTGTTTATTCCATCGTTGTATCACTTGATGGCGATACAGATACAAGCCTGAGTGTCGATGTCTGTGAAGGCGACCCTGCTGAATGCTTCTTTGCAGATGTTTCATTCAGCATCTCTGGTTCAGAAGAAGCCGCTTTCCTCTTTGAAGCATCTGATGATGGTATTGTCACCCTCAAACTGGATACCTTCATTTTTGGTAGCGACGAACTCGAAGTAACCATCGAAGTCAACGAACGTTAATCATCTGCTAGCAGATTGATTCCTAAAGAGCATAGCACATTGTGTTATGCTCTTTTTAGTTACTTATTTTCTATCAAGAGAATCTAAAATTATTGAACAGCGAGGAACAATTATGAAAGCAATTTTATGTAAAGAATTTTCACAGCCTGATGGTTTGGTTTTTGAAGAGATTGATAGCCCGCCCGTACGTGCTGGTGAAGTCAAAATTGCGGTGAAAGCAGCAGGACTCAACTTCCCTGATCTATTAATGATTCAGGGTTTGTATCAGATGAAGCCCCCTTTTCCATTTAGCCCCGGCTTAGAGGTGGCAGGTGATATTATCGAAGTGGGCAAAGGGGTTACAGACCGTGCCGTCGGTGATCGTGTCATTGGGATTGTGAATTATGGGGGCTTTGCGGAAGAAGTTTGCGCCCCTGCTATGATGACCCTTCCTATGCCTGATAATATGTCTTATGAACATGGGGCTGGTTTTCCCTTAACCTATGGGACATCGCATGTTGCGCTTGCTCACCGTGCCAAACTCAAAGCGGATGAAACCTTACTCGTTTTAGGTGCAGCAGGAGGTGTGGGCTTAACAGCAGTTGAACTCGGTACGCTCATGGGAGCCAAAGTCATTGCTGCTGCTTCCACCGAAGATAAATTAGCCCTAACCCGTGATTATGGCGCAACAGATACCATTAATTATGTCGATCAAAATCTGCGTGATGAGATGAAGCGCCTCACAGGCGGACAATATGCTGATGTGATCTATGATCCTGTTGGGGGCGATGCCTTTGATACGGCGGTACGCTGTATCGCATGGGAAGGGCGCTATCTCGTGATTGGCTTTGCCAGTGGTCGCATTCCTGAACTCGCAGTGAACCGTATGTTACTCAAAAATAGCTCACTCGTTGGTGTTTTCTGGGGCGCATATGCCCTCAATCAACCGCAAGTGATGCAAGACTCGTTTACAACCTTGTTGACATGGTACGCCGAAGGCAAACTCAAACCACATATTGACCAAACATTCCCATTAGCCCATGCAACCGATGCGATGATGGTGATGGCGAATCGTCAAGCAAAGGGCAAAATAGTCCTGACAACTTAAAAATTGGTATAACTATTGTCATTACAAATAGTGAATTTATGGTATCCTAGAAGTAGGAATGGCGCTTGCTTGCCATTTCGACAACATTTGATACTAGCAGGTGAGGGCTTCGACACCCTCACTTGCGCTTTCAAATCCATCCTCACGATGAAACCATCTGATTGCTAAAACTTAATGTGATCCATTGCCATTTGTGCCATTAGACCGTGCGGCAAATCCGAATTTGCGCCCTGTTGGGTTTTGGTCGATGAGGGTATCACGCGCTTTAATCTGTGATTTTAAGCGATCAAATGATTCTTCAAGCAATGCCAGTGGTACAGTCACCATATCCTCATCGAGATCAACATCAATGGCTTGTGTCATCGCAAAAACAACCACTTCACGGATAAATGCTCCCGGATAATCAACCAAGCGCTTGCTCATCTTACGATGCTCATCTTGCCACATATCCCCCAGATAAATCCGCAACATCTGTTCAACAACCGCTTCACTTTGGGCAGGTGGCACAATATAAATGCGATCTAAGCGCCCCGGACGCTTCAAGACACGTTCATCAATGGCTTCTGGATAATTGGTCGTTGCAATCAACATTGTGCCAAATTCATTCTCAAAGGATTCCACACCATCTAGGACATTGAGGATCATTGACTTTTGCTTATCATTGAGGAACGAGTCAATTTCCTCTAATAAGATCAACGTTGGGCGTTTAGCATTTGCTGATATGGCGAGTGCTTGCTGAATCTTGAAGAAGTTTGCACCGCGTGCATCTGCGCCTGATATATATAAGACTTCATAGTCGCGCGCGATTGCCCAATTTGCCAACGCATTACACAACATCGTTTTACCTGTACCGGGGACACCTGCCAGCAAGATTTTGCGAAAAGGGTTCAAGTTCATCTTCCGATAGATGCCGACACCACGCCGAAAGAATTTATCCACATCATCGAGAATACTCTGCTTGAGTGTTTCTTCCATGATAATGTCATCCAAGTGAACACGCGGTTCATAATTATTCTGATTACCACCAATTACACGGACTTGCCCTTGTGGATGGCGCACTTGTTGGCAGGCTTGGATAAATGCTGCCCAAACAGGCATCATCGGGCGCGGAATACAGGCTAGATGCGCTTGATGCTGATTATCGTTAATATAGTAACTGAGCATCAGCACTTCAAACGGCGGATTATCCTTTGCGTGTTCAACCGCTTCAAACTCATAGATAAATGCGCCTGTACGCTGCGTCAATTCACCTTCAAGGATGACCCAGCTATACACAACAGGGAAATTATCAGCTTGTGTATTGTGTGATCCTCGATAGATATAGCGTTCATCAAGAATAATAGGATCTTGCTCATCAAACTTATCTAAAATGCTCTCATCCATACAAACCATATTCGATGGCACAATGACCCATTCATATTCAGGACGTTGTGCCATCCATGTATCTTTGACCCATCGTGTAACCGTCTCAATGCGTAAATTTGCCTTGCTTGGCTCTTGCTGAAGTCTCTTATTCAACATCGTTACCTTCTTCACTAGCATCATATGAGCGGAGAGGTGTAGCCATATATAAGATGTCGTTATATAAATCGTTATATATGAATGGATAGTATAGCATGGTGCGTATTATTATGTTTGAATATTGATACATTTAGGAGAGAGGTACTACTTGGTAAATTGATTAGCTAACTTACACCGCGTACTATTAGAACCTTTTAGTTTATAGTGCGTATAGCATAATAGTTTGTACAGGGTTAAGAGGGAGCATTTAAAGATGAAGCAGAATACAACTTATATTGAGAATGGAATGCTAGCCATTGTTACATTGCTTGTAGGCGTTATGGCAGGGTTTTTCTATACTTATACGATTAACGTCAACCTTGCCATGATGCAAGTTGATGGCGAAACCTATGCAATTGTTCAGTCCTTATTAAATGAGAATGTGCGCCATTGGATGTTTTTCATTTTCTTCTTTGGTAGTGGCGCAATGGCAGTGCTTACAGTGATCGTTAATTGGCGACACTATAAACAAATTTCATTTTGGTTGATTGTTATTGCAGGACTCGTCTACATCTTTGGTATCATTGCGTATACAGGAAGTGTCAACTTACCGCTCAATGCCTATACCGAATCGTGGAATCCAACCGCGCTCCCTGCGGATTGGGAAGCAACCCGTGATGCGTGGAATCAAGCCAATGCAATCCGTGTCGGAACATCAGGATTATCGTTCATACTGTATTTAGCATCGTTCGTTATCCGCGCGAGTGATTAATATTTGTTATATATTAAAGAAATCAGTTGTAAGGGCGCACTATAGTACGCCTTTACATTGATAGGAATTAATTTTCTTTTAGGTTACGCCTGTCGGAATCCAGATATTCTTAATCTGTACACTCTGATGCAAGAAATCATGTCCTGCACCTTGTACCTCATCTGACCAATCACGCGCAATGCCATAATTGACCCATGTCCGCTTCATATTGTGCGATGCGAGATATTCCACGAAGTGGCTACCTTCTGCTGTTCCAAAATACCACATGGCATCGACATCATCATGTTCAGCTAAAGTTTTTACCAGATGGTCGCGTTTACCAGTCACAATATTGATGACACCAGCAGGTAAATCCGATGTTTCCAAAATTTGATAAAAGTCAGTTGCGCTCAGTGGATATTTCTCTGATGGAATCACAATGACCGTGTTACCACGCGCAATCGCTGGTGCAAGCAATGATACAAATGCCAATAAGGGGGCATCATCAGGGCAAGCGATACCAATCACACCTAAGTAATCATGATAGCCGACTACGATCCCACGCAAAGTCGTTTCCTGAACCGTACCGCCATATTTATCCGACCATGCTGCGTAAGTGAATAAGCGATCAATGGATTGATTCACTTCTTGCATCGCATCTTCAGGTGTTGCGCCAGTCATGCTCACTAAACGTGCTGCAAATTCATCGGCACGAATCGCAAGATTTTCTGCGATGTAATATAAAATCTGAGCGCGATTATGTGGCGAACGATCTGCCCAACCACGTGCCTTATGGGCTGCTTCGACAGCATTACGGATGTCTTTACGATTACCATCACCCACTTGCCCAATTTCGATCCCATCAGGATTGAGAATCGGACGGCTATAATTGCCATCAGGGCGGGCTTGCTTGCCCCCAATATACAATTTGCTCGTGCGATCAAGTGGTGCAAAGCCACCATTGGCTTTCGCAGTTGTAGATGGTGCAGGTGGGACATGCGCTGACCATGTTTTTATATCTAGGGACTCAATATCCAATTGCGGTTTCGGACGATCTTGCCAATTGGGGCGTACATATTCATATAAGCCTTCTTTGCCACCTTCACGCCCAAAGCCACTTTCGCGGTAGCCACCAAAGCCACTCGCAGCATCGAACATATTGGTACAATTGACCCATACGCTACCCGCTTTCACTTTATGAGCAACCTCTAAAGCTGTGTTGATGTTCTCGCTCCAGATACTGGCTGCCAAACCAAAACGCGTATTATTCGCCAGTTCAATCGCCTCAGCAGGAGTACGGAAGGTCATTGCAACCAAGACAGGACCAAAAATTTCTTCTTGGACGACCACTGATGCAGGCGATACATTGGTTATCAATGTTGGTGGATAGAAACAGCCTTCACTTGGCATCGGAATATCAGGTTGATAGATAGATGCGCCTTCATTGATGCCAGCTTGAACCCATTTATCAATCGTTTGATATTGCACAGGATCAACCACTGCGCCTATATCAATACTTTTATCGAGTGAATCACCGATGCGTAATTTGCTCATACGCTGACGTAAATTATCGAGGAATTTCTCGGCAATATTTTCTTGCACCAATAAGCGTGACCCTGCACAGCAAACTTGCCCCTGATTGAACCAAATCGCATCGACAATACCTTCAATCGCCCCATCAAGATCAGCATCTTCAAAGACCACAAAGGGGGATTTTCCGCCGAGTTCCAATGAGAGCTTTTTACCACTGCCAGCAATCGCCCGTCGGATAATACCGCCAACAGGGGTTGATCCTGTAAAGGCGACTTTATCAATATCTACATGGGTTGTAATCGCTTCACCTGCTTCATCACCACCAGTCACTACATTGACAACACCAGCAGGTAAGCCACTTTCTTGCAAAATCTGAGCAAAGAGTATTGCGGTCAGTGGGGTATACGGTGCTGGCTTAATCACAACGGTATTGCCCATTGCGAGGGCTGGCGCAATTTTCCATGCCAGCATCAAGAGTGGGAAGTTCCAAGGAATGACTTGCCCGACCACACCCACAGGTTGATAGCCCGCCATCTCGCTTGCCATCAATTGCGCCCATCCTGCATGATGGTAGAAATGGCGTGCGACCAGTGGAATATCCAAATCGCGTGATTCCCGAATCGGTTTACCGTTATCCAGTGATTCCAACACAGAGAATAAACGGGCGTGCTTTTGAATATTGCGTGCAATCGCATACAGATAACGAGCGCGTTCATGCCCTGATAATGCACGCCATGATTTGAAGGCTTTACGTGCTGCTTTGACTGCTTTATCGACATCTTTAGCCGATGCGTTGGCAATATCGGCTAATTTTTCACCACTCGCTGGTGCGCTAATTTCATAATAATCAGATTCAGGCGCTTGCCATTTATTATTGATGAATAGCTCGAATTGGTGTCCGTGTTCTTCTAGCCATTGTTGGGCTGCATTGTCACTTTCAGGTGCTGGACTATATTCCATACTGTTAAAAATTTCTTTTACTGTTGGCATAAGAGTGTTCCTTTCAAAAGAATCATCGGCTGAGGACAATCTCTTAACTCATCGGCATGTGATGGTCAGCAGCATAACGCCCTGTCACATGATGCGAGAGTTGGCGCTCAATATCGGTCAATAAGCTACTGGCTCCAAAACGGAAGAGATCAGGTTGTAACCAGTCAT
>JBAUIA010000469.1:0-1523 GCA_049680565.1 Phototrophicaceae bacterium | reverse complement strand
ACCTTAGCACTACTCGCTGCCAAGTTTTCTAAAAGATAATCACGATAAGCCACTAAATCAGGCTGATACAAATTACCTTGCGTTTGATGAAGCCAGCGATTATAGCGCTTGATTTGTGAAATCACATTCTTATTGTCAGAGTGTGCAGGTAAAAGACCCTGTTGGATGATGATTTGTAAGTTGAAATTTTGTATCATTAGAAAACTCTTAAATTGTCGTGTTTACTTATTTATACGACAGATTACATAACGAAATTTTACACCAAAATAGCTCAAAAAGCTTATATATTTGCAGTGCCACGATAACACAAATTATAACACCAAAACTATATATTATGACTTGAGCAATTTCAGAAAGATTAGCTCTACAATGTCACTTAATAAATATCGTCTGAATTTGGGAAAAGTTCCAGTTCAAAATCTTTGCCCGAAGAATATTGGATTCTTATTGCTCAAGCACAAAATCAGCTAACTGGTATTGTAGAGTTAGAGTATACAACTATGACAGCCATCGAACGCACAGCCTACACTCGTCTCAAAACTAAATTAACACAGAAAGAATTAGAAGAGTTGTATCAGCCCACTCAAGATGAAATATTTTGGGCAACCCATCATACCCAGTCTGATCTAGCGAGAGGACAATTGCTTATTCTACTAAAGGTTGTGTAGCACTTAGGCTATTTTCCTAAACCCAATGAGATACCATCTATTATCATTGCCCACATATCACAGAGTTTATCTCAAGCTATTGACCTTGGGAAAATGGGAACAACGGAACGGAAAGTGTATATGAGGTAAATTTAAAAATTTGAAAAAAATTAAAAACATCTAATTGCAACAGATAAACTATTTTTTTCATTTGAATTGAATATAAAATTGATGCATTTATCTTGCTGGAACGAGTAAACCGTGTCGAATCAGCATTTTCCTTGCAAACACCTTGCCTTGTGTTCACATTTGTGACGCAAAGTTTTTAGGAGTATTTTATCATAAAATTTGACCCATCATGTTAAATAATGAACATTATTAGCTTTAAAACTCTCATAAAACACTAGGTATTTAAGATTTTTACAATGTCAAAACTTTGCTTAGATACATTTTCTGTTCCAATGTTCCCACTTTCCCAAATCGAAACCTAGTTAAGCGACAAAGTGAATTCAAATTCCAATTGCACATCATCGGATACATTCGCTACACCAGTAGCATCTGGAATACTAATATTGAAATCCGTGTATTGTATGATTGCCGATGCTAATCCTTCAATTTCCGTGTTACTTAATCGTGTTAGACTCACATCAAACATAATATCTTGATTGAAACCATGTAAGTTGAGTGTCCCATTTATCTGGAAATTAATTGTGTTCCCAATCTGGATTTCACCGGGTAAATTGAGCAATTCTACAGGGATGAAGGTTGCTATTTCATACTCAGGATTATTCGCTTGCAGGATTTGTCCACGTAATGCTCGATTTCGCAATTCATTGTCGGTTTGCAAAGTCCCAACATTAACCACAATAGCACCCA
>JBAUIA010000468.1:0-4134 GCA_049680565.1 Phototrophicaceae bacterium | reverse complement strand
GAGTCGAAGATCATTGTATTTGATGCGATTAGCCTGCTGCCCTACAGCAAACGATAGTAATACTGATGTACATCGTCTATAATGACATAGTTTCCTCATTATTATGCACTTTTTTCACTCAATTATAAACATATTTCTACACACTCTAAAATTACAATAGATACCTCTATTCTGTGCATAGATACAAACGCGCTTCACTCTTGGCAAAGTCGAGAGACATCTTATATAGTCGAAAGGTCGACCTGTGGCACAAATCTGGCAACATACTCAAGGCAATAGTCCCTTGATTGCAACCGCTATTCATGACGGGCATCTGCTGCGCCCTGATGTGGCTGGCATTATGCGCTTGAACGATCAAGAGCGCCTACGAGAAGAAGATCCCTTTACACAAAATTGGACACAGGTCACAGATAATCGCCTCATTGGATTATATTCTCGTTTTGAAGTTGATCTCAATCGTCCACGAGAAAAAGCAGTTTATATTCAACCAGAAGATGCGTGGGGCTTACACGTCTGGCAAGAAACCCCATCTAGCGCAATCATTGAGCAATCCTTAGCACACTACGACGCATTTTATGCCCAAGCCCATCAGCTATTTACTGATTTAGAACGGCAATTTGGGCGTTTCATTGTTTATGATTTGCATACCTACAATCATCGCCGTGATGGTGCGGATGGTGCAATTGCTGATCCCGAAGCAAATCCAGAGGTCAATATTGGCACAGGCACACTCAACCGCGAGCGTTGGGGCGCAATCATTGATCGTTTTATGACTGATCTAAGCGCCTTTGATTATCTGGGACGGCAGCTTGATGTGCGCGAGAATGTTAAATTTCGTGGCGGTCAATTTGCACGCTGGACACATGAGAATTTTCCAGAATCAGCTTGTGTCTTGTCGATTGAATTCAAGAAGTTTTTCATGGATGAATGGACAGGTCAACCCGATACAGCACAAGTAGAGGCAATTCTGCACGCTTTACAATCCACCACAGATGGTGTTTTACAAACATTGAAAACACTTTAATCTGATGGTCACAAAGACAAGACTTTCAGAGCAATTCATTACACAAGTTGTTAGTCGTTTAGATGATAATAAGCGTGTCAGGCGCAAGCTGCCCCAATCGGGACGGATTCATATTGATCGTCAGTTGCCGTTTTTGTGTGTTTATCGCAAACCTGCAAAGCGCCTTGATGAAGGAACTGACCGACTCGTCACGGGGCAACCTGCGTATCTCATGACATCAGCTAGCAAAGCACATGCTGCGGAATTATCACAACTAGTTGAAGAGACTGTCCGCACAATGGCAAGTGCCTTTGGTAGCTTTCTCCTCGTTGAAATATGGTCGGAACGTGAGGTTGTTCCATTAGATACGGATGCAACACTTGCCTTAAAACCTACATTTACCATCATGTTGCCTAAAAAAGCGAATATTCCTGATACGATGGCGGTACTTGAAAAAGAATTGGCAACGATCACGATTCATGGCACAACATCCGATGTGAGTATTGTCAATACAAGCAAGCCACACCCACCGCGTATGTCGCCATTAATATCGGATAGTATCGCTGAAACCTTGGGATGTATCACGATTGGTATTGTTGTGCGTCCCATCTACCGAGACATCACAACAGGCGAGCTTTTACCGCTCATTCATCAGGCATTGATGCGTGAGTTGAATCAGGCATTACAACAGACATTTTTCACTTTCGCACATCAGCAGACCAAATATCGTCCAGCGCACTACCAGATGCTGGGTCGCCACGCTGTTGTCAAAGCCGTCTGGGCAATTGATAAGCAATTGGCAGCCATTGGCAGTCGTTTTGATTTTCTGCTGCAAGTTACGCCTACCAATGCAAGCAAAGCGTGGGCAAAATTTAAGCGCCAACGCTTTGAGCAAGCACCGATATTCCAATATCGTCCGCGCTCAGTTGATCCTGCCCTGCTCAAGCGTGAATTATGGAATATTCACATTGAGCGCGTCGAAGACCCAAGTTTACAACATTTATTCCGCGAGAAGCGCACAGAACTCGATACACAAATTTCAATGCTAGGAACGATCAATACAAGCAATTTTCTCTATGGCAGTATGCAATTATATGGCGCGTTAGATGATGACTTGATTGCAGCAGCGAAAAATTTACTCAAAACGATTTCACCGCGTAGCCAAGAAAAAAGTGATCAAAAACCCTACACTGCAAAAGAATTTGCAAAGATAGCACGCGCCCGAATTGACCAATATCGCGCTATTTGTCCTGATTTTAATGCCGAGGTTCGTATCCAGAATGATATTACAGGGCTGATGGTATCGCATGGTCATCTACTCGTGGGCGATCAAGTAAATATTTCAGAAAGTCGCGCGGAAGCCCTCATCAGCCACGAAATCGGCACACATATTGTGACCTACTTCAACGGTCAAGCACAATCGTTCAATTTATTATCATCAGGATTGGCAGGTTATGAAGAATTACAAGAAGGACTCGCTGTATTGGCAGAGTACCTTGTGGGGGGATTGAGCAAACCACGCTTACGTTTATTAGCGGCGCGTGTCATCGCTGCGGATAGCCTCATTGACGGCGCAACCTTCATTGATACCTTCCGATTGCTCAAAGATACCTATCGCTTTAAACAACGCACGGCATTTAATCTGACAATGCGGATTTATCGTGCAGGTGGCTTGACAAAAGATGCCGTTTACTTACGAGGTTTAATAAAGTTACTGCGTTATCTACAAGATAAACCCCTTAGCGATTTGTTCTTCATCGGCAAGATTGCTATCGACCATGTTCCTATTATCCAAGAGTTGCAACGGCGTAAGATTGTCAAAGCGCCCAAGCTACTCCCCCATTTTCTAAATACGCCTATAGCCGTAGCACGCTTAGAGCATTTAGCACAATCATCCTTATCCGTTATTGATTTAATAGAAAGCTAAAACACATGAGAATCGGTTTTGTAGTCAACGATATCGCAACAGAAGGCAAGGGATACACCACAACACGGCTCGGTATGGCAGCCATCAACCAAGGGCATGAAGTTTGGGTGATGGGCGTTGGTGATTTTGAATATGACCAACGTGACACCGTTCGCGCCCATGCACGGACAGTATCGCGCAAGAATTACAAATCAGAAGAAACGTATCTCAATGAATTACAAAGTCCAAAAGCAGTCAAAGAACGCATCACAGTTGATGATTTAGACATCTTGATGCTTCGCAATGACCCATCCGATGATACAACCAAACGTCCTTGGGCGATGTCGGCAGGGATTATCTTTGGTCGCATGGCAACCAATAACGGCGTTGTGGTGGTCAATGATCCCAATGGTCTGGCAAAAGCGACCAACAAAATGTACTTCCAAGCCTTCCCTGAAGAAGTGCGCCCTGCAACCCTCATTACCCGTGATCGCAATGAAATCCGCACCTTTGCTAAAGAGCATGGTGGTAATGTCGTGCTGAAACCCTTGCAAGGCTCAGGCGGACAAGGGGTCTTCTTGGTGAAAAAAGATGATCTATCGAACCTGAACCAAATTGTGGAAACCTTGACCCGTGATGGATTTGTGATTGCACAAGAATATTTACCTGCTGCTGAACAAGGCGATACCCGTTTGTTCCTGATGAATGGTCAGCCTTTACGTTTCAAAGGTAAATATGGCGCATTCCAACGGATTCGTCGTGGCGATGATATGCGGAGTAATATCAGCGCGGGTGGGTCGATTGCGAAAGCCGAAATTACCGATAGAGATTTACGCATCGCTGAAATTGTGCGCCCAAAATTGGTTGCTGATGGCATGTTCCTCGTTGGCTTAGACATCGTGGGTGATAAGTTGATGGAAATTAACGTATTCAGCCCCGGTGGACTTGGCAGCGCTCAAAAATTCGAGAAGGTCAACTTCACAACGGCTGTCCTAGAAGCGCTACAACGTAAAGTGCAATATAGCGAATTTTACCGTCGTAAATTCAATAACCTAGAAATGGCAACACTCTAAACACATTTTTGAAAAGCTGCATGAATTAGAAAAATCGTATTCAAGTAGCTTTTCTATATTAACGTCAGTTTTGGATAACACAGAGATTGAAATTATGTCATCTCGTAGCCTTATTTGAACAGAAAGTTCTTAGTTTTTAGTCTTTAGTGAAC
>JBAUIA010000467.1:0-1779 GCA_049680565.1 Phototrophicaceae bacterium | reverse complement strand
TGCCTTGCTTTCATTTCTGTATCTGTTAGCTGATTTGACGGTATGATCCTAAATCCGTCAAATATCGAAAATGTACCATTCGGTTTCAGGATTTGGTAAATAGACATCAGGGCTTGTTTCATATCTGGTAACTGCTCAAGTTGGTCAATTGAAATGGGATTCGTGAGAAACTCGAACGCGAACTAAATAAGTAACTACTCAAGTTGTGTT
The DNA here is from genome assembly GCA_049680565.1 of Phototrophicaceae bacterium. Lineage (GTDB taxonomy): Bacteria > Chloroflexota > Anaerolineae > Aggregatilineales > Phototrophicaceae > JAUZRW01. The sequence continues at coordinate 1,569 of JBAUIA010000467.1, read as the reverse complement.
TTGAAACGAGATTCGTAAAGAACTCGAACAGGAAATGAATAGTCAAAAGAGGCAGAAAGATTTAGACTCAGATGTATGATGACATTTCAGTTACCGCCTCTCGGGCAATTGCCGCATTTTGATAAGCAAGAATACTGGGACCTAATCCAAGACTTGGGACAAGAGGTAACATATTTGAGCGTGCAGTTACGAGACCGTGATGAGCAATTGTCGCAAGCGTTAGCCCAAATTGCGAGTTTACAGAGCGAGTTATCGCGCCCAGAAAAGACGAGTGAGAATGCATCACTTGCGCCGAGTCAAGATCACACCCGTCCAGTAGCTCCCATCGTCAAAAAGAAACAACGGTTATATGAGCGCCAAGGTCATCAGCGTGTATTACCTGAAGCCGAGGTGGTTTGGGATTGTGAGAGTCAAGCTTGTGAGCAATGTGGTGCAGACTTAGCTGAAGCGCCCCTTCGTCTCGTGGGCTGTCAGCGTGTGATTGATATTCCCCCAATTCAAGCACAGGTTATCGAACTAAGGCGCTATGAGCGGTCTTGTTCGTGTGGTCACTGCCAGCAAGATGCTTACCCCAAGGGTTATGAAGAAGCGCATCAACATTTCGGACCGCGTATCCATGCGTTGATCAGTTATTTCAATGGTACGCATCATGTGGCGCATGAGCGTTTACAAAACATGATGCAGGCTGTTTTCGGTGTTGAAATAAGTGCTGGGGCAATTGTTAATAGCTTACAACGCACACGCCGTTATCTGCACCCGCTGATCGAGACTTTCTTGGAGCGCATTCGCCAATCGAGAGTGGTTGGGTCTGATGAAACGGGTTTGAAGTTAGCGGGCAAACGCGGGTGGCTTTGGGTGGTACAAACGCCTGAATTGAGCTATTTTGCAGCGGTTGATAGTCGTGCGGGACAGGTGCTGGAAGATATTCTGATTGATGCATCAGGCATTGAGGTCTGGTGTAGTGACCTCTACAGTGCGCAACTCACCGTCAATACCAAACGCTATGCCATTTGTAATGCACATCAGCTACGCGATTTACAATACGCCATTGATGCAGGCGATACGGTCTTTGCTCCTGCCATGCAACAACTTCTGCGGCATGGCTTGCAATTGACTAAACGACGATCTCAACTTGATGTGGATAACTACCAACAGCAAGTCCAACAACTCAAACAGACCGCCAACTGGCTCAATCAACTGGATGTGCCTCATCCCGATGTTCTTCGCTTGCAAAAACGCTTCCGTAAGCATTTTGATGCCATGTGGTTATTTCTTGAGCGTGAGGATGTGCCTTTCGATAATAATGCTTCTGAACGCGCTCTGCGTCCAGCCACCACCCATCGCAAAGTTATTGGTTGTTTTCGCACCGACCAAGGCGCTGATGCCTATGTCATCTATCGCTCACTTGAAGATACCGCTCGCAAACAACATATTCCTATTTTTGATGCCTTACATCAAGTCTTGGGACACTCTCTTCACATCTCTTAAACCCTCAACTTGTGCAATTACCTTTAATGATTAGCCTCAACCAAATGTAACCTCCAAAAAATCGCCTACACTTACTATACT
>JBAUIA010000466.1:0-1767 GCA_049680565.1 Phototrophicaceae bacterium | reverse complement strand
AACTAATACCAATCGTTTTAATTTTTACATGATGTATAGCCAACAAATCATCTAAGGCTTCACTGAAATATTGTAATGTTTCATCTGCTGTTGAAGGTGTTGCAAAACGTCGTTTATCAAGAATTTTTACACTATCGCCTTGCAATTGCCCGATTACAAGAGCGCATCTTGTACCACCAATATCAATGCCAGCCAAAACCTCATTCATCGAAGAAGTCACTTTCTAAAGCAACACAAATCGCATGATAAATTGGCAGATGTAATTCCTGAATCGAGATAACATCCTCATATGGTACGCAAATAGTCACATCGCAATAGTCTCGTATTTCTCCACCAGAACGCCCTGTTAAGCCAATTGTGTGTAAACCTAAAGTTCGTGCGACATGAAGCGCATACAGTACATTCGATGAATTGCCCGATGTGCTAATCCCCAACAATGAATCACCTAATCTCCCATAGCCATAAACTTGTTGAGCAAAGACCATATCTCCGGCAATATCGTTATTGATAGCACTGGCTAAAGCAGAATGTGCGTTTAAGGAAATCGCTGGCAAGGCAGATTGCAATTGCTTGGCAATATACTGTCCATGTTCAGGCTTCTCTTGAGACAATTTCGCTTTCATTTTGTCATCAATCGGACGCTTAGACAGGAAACCTTTCATCAATTCGCCAACAATATGCCCACTATCTGCAGCACTACCACCATTCCCACAAATGAGTAGTTTGCCACCAGCATCAAAACTTTGATGCAAGACTTGATAGGCATTATCAATGTCATTTATGCAATCTTTGAGTATTGGGTAGCGCGTTTCAAGTGTCTTGAATGCTCTATGCATGTTTTACCTTAGCTATGGTAGAGAACGGGATTTATTTCGCTGGAGTATGTTATTCGACTAATTCCATGAAAACATCGCCATAGTAATTGATAGTTTATCGTTCATAAAAAACCTCCTGTAGTAGTAATCATGAAAAAAGCTAGGAGATGCTCTCCCCTAGCCTCTAATTATTCTAAATTTGAATGCGAAGTGTCAAAATTTGCTTAGGCGTAAATTTCAACGGGATTGTATTATCTTGAACAGGAATGTTTTCAGGTGATTGCCCTTCAAAATTAGTCAAACTTGCTTCAGTAATCGGACGATTGAAGGTAAGGCTTGCTTTAGACTCACTGTCATTCGGATTGAATAAGCGGATTTCAATTTCCTCGCCTAGCATACGGCAAGAAGTGATAATCGCATCGCCTACAATTTCAGCAAGGCTATATTCGGGGGCCAGTGCAATATCTTGTGGGTCTTCGGCTGTATCATCGGCATAAATAGCAACTGTTTCGATTGGGGCAGCTAATTGTTGTCCTAATCGTAATAACTCTACACGGTCAGGCTCACCGAATAGTGGTTTAAGCCAATAATCAAATTCGAGTTCACCGAGGAGTTGTCCCTTAGGTTCGCCATTGGTGAAAACTGTACGCTCTGTTCCTCGGAAGAGTGTTAACGCTATCGGACGTTGTGCTGTATCACGTACTGATGATTCGAGTAGACCTGTGCTAATAACCGCTAAACCGCGTTTTTGGTCAGAAACGGCTGTCCACATGACTTGCGGCTTCATCTCAATTTCGGGTTCCCGATAAGTATACGATGCAGGGTCTAAAGCAATGGGACGTTCCACCACATCAAAGGCACTATCAGCTAGATAAGTATCTGTTTCTGCATTTGTTGGGAAGAACACGCGCAAACGATGGTCTTTTGCGATATTTTGAACGCGTGTTTTTAC
>JBAUIA010000465.1:0-3883 GCA_049680565.1 Phototrophicaceae bacterium | reverse complement strand
GTAAAAACGTTGCGCGTTGAAGTCATGCCACAGACCAAACGCCGTTGGTTACATCGCTCACCAGCAATGACGGCAGGTATTACTGACCACATTTGGTCAATTCGGCAGGTACTTATGACTGTCCCTGTACCTACCAACTCTATTTAGGGAGACTACCACAAAAAGGCTTCTAATAAAAGTTAAGCAATGCCTGCTACAGGGCAATCGCATCAAACTTGGTCTAGCAATTGCTCCAAGAATGTGGTGTTAAGTGCTGCTTTATAGCGTTTAGTGCGTAAACTGCCTTTAGACTTATCCTTTTTCAAGATATTAAGTGCCAAATGTCGTAAAACGGTCATGTTTTGTGGGCTGTTGCCACGGCGAATGCGCGATTCATCTTCACGGAATGTCACATCTAAGACCCAATGTAAGCTATTTTCAATCGCCCAATGACTGCGCGTAGCCGCCAAAATAGTTTGTGCATCGTTGGCTAAACTGCTGATGTAAAAGGCAGTTTCGACTTGGATATTTTCTGCTTGTCGTCGTTCACGTTGGACACGCACGATGCTTTGTAACCCTGCCCAGCCATCATGATGACGAATGTTCTCAAAAGCAAGCCGATCACTCACAACCCAACAACGGCGAATTTCGATGCGCCCATGCCCTTTATTAATCGTCTCGCTGTAGCTACTTTCCATGTTTTCAAAATTGACCTGATCGCCATAGGCAAACCAATCCTGTATGTCTTGATGCAAGTTCGCTTGATTATCTTTGACGGACAGCACATAGTCTGCTTTTTCGTCACGGATGGCTTGGGCAATCTTCTTTTGGCAGCCCATTGCATCAATGGTCACAATACAACCCGACACATTCAGCAAACGTAACAACTCAGGAATAGCTGTGATTTCATTCGATTTATCGTCTACTTTGACTTGACCCAATACGATCCCATTCTCACTTGCCCACGCACTCACCATATGAATAGCATCTTTGCCAATGGTTTTGTCGTGACTGCGACGCACTATTTTACCATCAATTGCGACCACTTGACCCTTTGTCACTTGGTAAACTGTCTCAACCCATCGGCTGAAACAGGCTTGAAAGGCTTCCGCATCTAAGACCGCAAATGTCCGACCAATCGTATCGTGCGATGGGATACCATTCGGTAATTCCAGCAAGTTTGCTAACCATTCTTCTTTTTCTTTGGCAAATGTTTCGACTTCCACCCAGGACTCCGCGCCCGTTATCATGGCACACACCGCGATGATGATAATGTCAATTAGCTTGTGTTCACAACGACCTTGTACTCGTGGATCATACAATCCACCAAAACAGGCTTCGATACTGGTCTCAACTCCTTGGTCTCTCATCAAGCCTCATCCTTTTTTCTCATATGAGCTTTGATTATCTTCTATCACTTCCTTTCTTACGACTATTTTCTCGTCTTCTTACAATTTGTTTCATTTTGGTGCAATTGCCCTAATGCCTGCTAACACCTCGTACTATGAAGCTACATAGAAACTTTTTAGATGGTGGTTTTATGCTCCCATTCGGAATAGATAAGCACCAAACATACCACCATTAGTATTAACTGGTAGGTATCTGTGCTGTTCAATCGCTCCGCGGCGATACGATAGGAAAACGATATTTCTTTAAGTCATTACTAAAATCATATTTCCAAAAGCCAAATACTGCTGAAACCGATATTTTCAATGGCAGGCATCATTTGAATATTCCAACCAATCTATATTATTTTTAATTCAAAATGGATTTATGATATTAAGTAAAACCTAATAATTAGTTTAATATAACATAGACATGAATCTAGAATCAGCATATCAACATGCCCAAAATAACCGAGATGCAGGATTTGTCTTAGCTCTGATTGGGCTAACAGGCTTATCCCAAGAACAATGTATACATGCCGAAATTCATCTTGATGAAAATTATGTACGTGTTCATGATGCTGTTTATTTATTAAGTAAGCAAGCAAGCATACTTTTAAGTGACTTAACTGATTTACATGATATTGACATTGATGAAGGTTTACGTATCCTCGAAAGCACGGAGAATGATTTACGTGAAGCTCTATCAGCCGCAATCTGGGCAACGTTTGATGAAGGTCAATTACTGCAGGATATGGTTGTACTTAATACACTCACTAGTCTTCCCCTAGAATTAACTTACCCTTTTTCAGTCGCAGACAAAATTGATCCCAATGATCCTGCTCGCTTTAAACATAGCCTTGCAACGATTCAGGCAGCTGTTGATTATATGCTTGAACCATCAAAACCTATTGCATCACTCTTAAATAAATTACTAGATGGTAAATTAGTTTTCTTGGTGGTAACAACTGGCGTTAGTGGACTCAATCTCATTCATAATCTGCTGATGGGACGTTTGTTGAGTCCTGCAGATTATGGACAACTGACTTTTGTGAATACCATTTTGCTGATTATTAGTTTGATTCCTAGTGGCATGCAAACAGTCTCGGCACGTTATAGTTCAATTTATGAATCACAAGAAAAAGATGACTTGATGCAATCATTATGGCGTTTTGGTACACGTTATGGTTGGATCACTGGGGTTCTCATTTCATTTTTACTTTTTTTACTCGCCCCATTTTTTGTAGATTGGTTTCAATTACGGAATGTCTGGATTGTGTATCCGATTGCTTTTGGCGTGCCATTTTTCCTAGCAACAGGAACAGAACGCGGTTTGCTACAGGGAACAGAACGGTATTATTGGCTCTCTGGTGCATACTTAATGGAAGGTGTTATTCGCCTTGGTCTTGGCGTAATACTAACCTTAGTTCTAACACAAACTAATCGTGGGTTGGATGGTGCAATTTGGGCATTATCGCAATCACTGATTTTAACATGGTTTGTAGCATGGCTTTCCTTCTATAGTCGTTCACCTATTCGTGACACTCTAACAGCAGAACGCTCTGAAACTCTATCCGCAGAACGCAAAATGTGGCTATCACTTTTTGGATATACAGCAATGGCACTGCTAGGGCAAGCGCTGATTACAAATAGTGATTTTGTATTGGTTAAAACTTACTTTGATTCCTATGATGCAGGCTTATATGCCGCGATTTCAGTTATTGGGCGTATTGTCTATTTTGGAACATTACCACTCACTGTTTTAATTGTCCCAATTATTGCACGTCAACAAGTGCAAGGTAAATCTACTCAAAAATTATTCTTCTTACTCATGGGTAGTGGCATTATTCTTTGTGGAGGATTAGTCCTAGCGAGTTTGTTATTCGCCCCTCTAATTGTCGAAACACTCTATGGTACTGCCTATGTGGATGCGGCGTATTTGCTTCCAATGTATACTGTTGCCGCCGCGCTATTCGTCTTGACGAATTTGCTAGTCACATATCGAGTTGCTTTAGGTAAAGGTAGCGAAACATGGATGCCTCTCGTAGCTGCTGTTGCACAAATTATTGGGGTGATCTTCTTTCATGATAGCCTCATCACAATCATTATTGTGCAAATCATCATCATGAGCGTTTTGTTTATGGGGGTTGCATGGCGGGCAAGGCGATAAGTGAAAGTGAGATCCAATCACTGCGTACTGAATTGGGATGGCAAAATCGCCTGATTGCATGGGTTGACTATTATCGTCTCTTACTTTTAGCAATTATCGGCACGATTATTTTTCACGCAGGATTGTTATTCAATGGCACTCTCTGGGGAACATATGATGCCTTTGTGCATATGTTCTTTGCTGACCATTATGCTAGAACTTGGTTTGACCTCTGGGAAGAACGCTGGTACACAGGCTTTACAATGGTCAGTTATCCACCCCTAACTCACCAATTAACTGCACTCATCTCAAAAGTTTCTAGCATCAAGATGGGTTATATTATTCTCATTCTGTTCGCTACAGTCTTAAC
>JBAUIA010000464.1:0-5053 GCA_049680565.1 Phototrophicaceae bacterium | reverse complement strand
CAACTTGTTGATGACCAATTATTTGAAGGTGAAGAACTCATTTGGTGGGGGCGACCTATCCCTGCGTATACATTACGACAAACTAAAATACTGCCATTACTCCCGCAACTTTTTATTATCGCATTTGCAATTTTCTTCATTACGATGTCGCAAAATATGTTTTCTGATGGTTTTGGTCGGAATGATGATTCCTTATTCCGAGTCATTCCCATTTTATTCCTATTAGTACCCGGTTTTATGATTTTCACTGCCGTATGGCAACTTTCAAAACCAGCGCGTGATTGGTATCAATTCACACGGACAACCTATGCGCTTACGAATAAACGAGCCATGATTATCACGCACTTTAATTCAACACAGGTGCAATCATTTTACGATGAGCAGATGAAACAGTTACAAGTGACGAATTATGGTAATGGTATTGGAACTATTATCTTCTCGACACAGACAAAAACACGACAAGTCTATTCTGGTCGAAGTGGCTCACTGAATATGAATTTCACGGATGATGGCGTAAATTTCTCATCAGGACGGCAACAACGAACAATGAATTATCAAGTTGAAGAAGGCTTCTACGCGATTTCTAATGTACGGGTGGTTGAAGATTTTATCACACAAATCTTTTTTGATGATGAGAAAGAAAAAAGCAAGTGAGACGGAGTATTTAGTTTTATTCAAAAAAACAGTACCATTGAATACTACACACTTTTAAACAAACACACACAAATTTAGAGGATTTTAGTCATGGCTATAGCATCGCCTAGCAAAGCAAAATTTAGATGGGAAGACCCTTTCTTACTAGAACAGCAACTGACTGATGATGAACGTATGATTATGAATGCGGCGCGTGATTATTGCCAAGGAAAGCTGATGCCACGCGTGCTTGAGGGCAATCGTCATGAAGTTTTTGACCGCGAAATCATGGACGAAATGGGCGCAATCGGCTTTTTAGGCTGTACGATTCCAGAAGCCTACGGTGGCGCAGAACTCAATTATGTCAGTTATGGCTTGATCGCACGTGAAGTTGAGCGTGTTGATAGTGGCTATCGTAGCGCCATGAGTGTCCAGAGTTCGCTCGTGATGCACCCGATTAATGCCTACGGCACAGAAGATCAACGCAATAAATTTTTGCCTAAACTCGCCAGTGGCGAATGGGTCGGTTGCTTTGGCTTGACTGAACCGAATCATGGTAGTGATCCATCCAGCATGGAAACACGCGCTACCAAAACCGATGAGGGTTGGATTTTGCACGGTAGCAAAATGTGGATTACCAATTCGCCAATTGCTGATGTATTCATCGTATGGGCGCGTGCTTATGGTGAAGGCGATAACACAGAAGGTGCAGTCGATGGCGATATTCGGGGCTTCATTCTCGAAAAAGGCATGGATGGTCTGAGCGCTCCTAAAATCGAAGGCAAATTCAGCCTCCGTGCAAGTATCACAGGCGAAATTGTGATGGATGAGGTTTTTGTGCCTGATGCGAATTTACTCCCAAATGTCAAAGGCTTAAAAGGTCCTTTTGGATGTTTGAATAAAGCGCGTTATGGGATTTCTTGGGGGGCATTAGGTGCTGCTGAATTTTGCTGGCACGCGGCGCGTCAATATACTTTAGATCGTGAGCAATTCGGAAAACCATTGGCATCAACGCAGCTAATTCAGGTCAAATTAGCGAATATGCAAACTGAAATTGCACTGGGTTTACAAGGCGCGTTACAGGTCGGGCGGTTGATGGATGATGATAAAGTCACCCCTGAAATGATCTCACTCGTGAAGCGTAATTCTTGCGGTAAAGCGCTCGATATTGCACGGGTATCACGCGATATGCACGGCGGTAATGGTATTTCTGATGAATTCCATATCATTCGCCATGTGATGAACCTCGAAGCGGTCAACACCTATGAAGGCACACATGATATTCACGCCTTGATTTTGGGTCGCGCCCAAACAGGGATTCAAGCCTTCTTTTAAGCAGATTGTAGTCAATTAAAATCCATGAGGGACGGAAAGAATACCGTCCCCATGTGTATTTGCTGATACTAAAAATAAAATTATTAAATTGAAGCGTTGATGTTCATCAGCCTGTTGTGATGTAATCTCGGAAATGATCGGCGAGGGCTTCCATCTCGGTGGCAAGGGCTTCAACCACATCACTGAGCGAAATTAACCCGATTAATTTATTATTTTCAATGACTGGCAAATGGCGAAAGTGTCCTTTTTTCATCAAATTACGCGCTGTTGATAGTGATTCATTGATGCCGATTGTCACTACATGCTCTGTCATGAAGGTACTCACTGGCATACTCAAGGCATTTTCTTCCATCTCGGCAACAATACGAACGACATCACGCTCTGAAAAAATCCCAACTAAATCGCCCTGTTCATTCACAATTGGCAATGCCCCGATATTATGTTCACTCAACACTTTGCAAGCTGCTCCTACATCATGATCGGCATGATAGGTAATAACATCTGACCCTTTTGCATCCAACATACGTTTTACGGTATTCATGTCTGCGACTCCTAAATATTATTTTCAACAAATTTTGTTGTAACCATATTATACATGATGAATATGCTATATGATTTTTGGGTCTTGTTATTGTCCGCTAAATCTCGACATCACCTATATTTATTGAACACAAATCTGCATGAAAAGTCCATCGCTCCACTTATATTTAGCATTAAATTTTGAGCGATTATGGCAACGTCACTTTCATCGGTGATGATCGTTGCAACGCCTGACTGAAGGTCTTGCACTTGTTCGCGTTCAGCAATGTAAAAGCGCACTGAGGGATTATTGATAATATTTTTGACCCAATCTGCTTGCTGACGATGCTCCGAACATAGGTAATAACAGCTTTCATGCGCCACATACCAAATTTCAATTTTGTGTGGTTCACCTGATTTACGTCCGATTGTTGTGAGATATAAAAATGTCTCTGCCATAATTCTCCTCATCAGTTCACTATATTAACCTCATCATATTGATGAATCACTCATCTTGCTGTGTTGCCATCTGAGGTGTATTTTGTACAATACACGGCAGCATTCACCCAAGTACACAAGGACATTTATCTCATGGAAGAACTTAAAAAACGCATCCTTGCTGAAGGCTTAAACCTTGGCAATGGGATTCTCAAAATTGATAGCTTGCTCAATCATCAGCTTGATCCACGTTTGATGGTCAATATGGGCAAAGAATTTGCGCGCTTATTCGCTGATATTCATGTTGATCGCATCCTAACGGCTGAAATATCGGGCATTGCCCCTGCTTTAATGACCGCCATTGAGCTTGATGTGCCAGTTGTTTATGCGCGTAAAAAACAACCGATTACCATGCGTGGTCCTATTTATATGGAAGCTGCGCCAAGCCATACCAAAGGTGGTATGGTCAATTTATTGGTGAGTGGTGAATTTCTCAAGCCCAATGAAAATGTCCTCATCATTGATGACTTTTTGGCATCAGGTGAAACACTCAAAGCGCTATCACGATTGGTCACAGCAGCCAATGCCCAATTGGTAGGTGTCGGCGTTGTTGTCGAAAAATCATTTGAGCATGGACGCAGCGCAATCAAAGAAGCTGGCTATGATGTACCGATTCATGCCTTAGCGACAATTGCTAGCATGGAAGGCACAACGATTACATTGAGCTAATCGTGTAGCATCTCGTTAAGCATTTCGAGGGCAGCCGTCACACTATCAATTTTATTCTGTGTACGATTGCCCTCCCAATTATATTGGCGCACGTCGATAACATCGTTGACTTTCACACCGATATAAACAAGACCAACAGGTTTTTCAGGCGTTCCCCCACCCGGTCCTGCGATACCTGTAATGCTCACACCCACATCTGCGCTTAATAAGTCACACACTCCTATTACCATTTCTCGTGCTGTTTGTGAACTCACTGCGCCATGCGCTATCAAAGTTGCTGCTTGAACATTGACCAATTGTTGTTTCACATCATTGCTATAGGTGACAACCCCACCCAAAACATATGCCGAACTACCTGATACATCGGTTAAGGTACTCAGGAGTAAGCCACCTGTGCAAGATTCTGCTGCACAGAAGGTTAATTGCTGTTTTTTGAGTTGTTCACCGACGGCTTGCGCTAAGTTAGATTTTTGTTTCATTAAAATTAGACTCTTTTTTATATATTCATTGATTTTCACGGTATACTAGCTACATCAACTATACTAAATACTTTATCAGAGGCAAATTATGGCACTTGTCTGGCAATCAAGCGGATTTTGGTTCATGCTATGTACGGTCTTACTACTTTTAGTCGGATGTACTGTTATTAAACACCGTATGACACCATCGCTTGTGGTCACATCAGACAATTTGATGCCGACACCCATGATTCACTCTACATTTTTCCCACCGCCTGAATTTACCATACCCCTTGATATAACAGCATTTGAAACGAGACAAGCGCCATTTCATATATCACCTCATCTGCCACCTGATCCAGCAGCAGCATTGCATCCGAACATAAAAATAGATGATCCTACTTGCTATGCGCTTGCAAATGGTGGGCATAGTTGTATTGGAAAAGTATGGAATTATGGTAATAGCGCGATAGGCGATACAAGTATCGCGCTTCCATTAAGCACTGACACACCCTCTGAGCAACGCACAATCACACTTGAACAACGTCTTATCCCAGAACAATCATTTGCGCCGTATCGGCTGATATTGGATACAGATACTCATGTAGTCAATAATAACCTGCTATTTTCGCCTGAAATTATACAGTCATTGCATCCGATGGCAGCTATGCGAACGCTACCTACATCAGCGACAGACGCAGGAATCATAGCAGGACGCTACCATTTAAGCGTTACTGTAACCAATGATACCGGTTTTATTGCAGAAAACATTCGTCTTTTTACAACACTGGATACCACAGAGTGGGGAATTGTGGGATACATTGTACATGAAGTGGAGAATAATTTAGAAAATGGTGCAATGCAGGTGATTGATGTTGAAATCATTCCATTAGCGCTGCCTCAAGCACAGCACATCATGCCCGTTTTACATGCTGAAGGTG
>JBAUIA010000463.1:0-2517 GCA_049680565.1 Phototrophicaceae bacterium | reverse complement strand
GTTGAAACTGCGTTATCAATGGTGACAATTGTTTGTGATTTGAAGCGAATGCGCCACCGACTTGCGGACTATATCGCTACTCGTTTAGCTTGTGTCAGCGCAATGTTTAACATTTTGTTAGCTTTGTTTCACGATTTACATCCTGATGCCCATCCTATGCAGATGAGCATCGCCGAATTTTCACTCTGAACTAGCACCAAAGGTTACTAAGAATAGTGGCAGTCTTATGGATAGTGTGGGGATTGTTTCATACACTAGCAGGTGTACTGACGATCACTGCTGTTGTATCAGATAACACCGTACAGGCTGTAACAGGCATAGCAGATGGCGTTGACCCCATATTACTGGATATCGAATATCCAGATGCCGTCGGTGGTATTATTGGGCAACATGGCTTCAATCTTCTATGGTTCGGAATTGTGACAATCATTGGTGCTGTTTTTATCTGGAGACAAAATGCGCTAGCAATTTTTATCACAGCAATGGTTGGGGGGTTAGCTGATGTAGGGTACTTCATCTTTGTCGATCTTGGCGGCTACGCAAACTTCGTTCCAGGTACAGTCATGACCATTGTTAGTGCGTCTCATGACCATTGTTAGTGCGTCTCATGACCATTGTTAGTGCGTCTGCGATTATATTGAGTTTGATTGCATACTTTGGTAGCAATCGCCTTGAGAATATTCAACCTGCGCCGACCAAGCAATCAGTTTCTGCCTAACTCAATGAGAGAATATAGAGGTCGCTACGAAGGTAATTACCACCGTGAACGAAGATGACGACAGGTGGTGAAACGCCTGCCATGATCAAGTTTTTAGCGCGTTCCTTTTTCAGCGAGCCAGCGGTGGGGTCATAGCGAATTTATGATGCTGGGTTTAATCCGAAAAATTTCAGTATAGGTTGCGAGGTAATCTACATGGCAAGAAACAGAAAATCAATTTCAAGGGTGATTGCAGTCCTGTGGTTCATTTGGGCATTTTTCCATGTCATTCCCGGCATCATTTCGATGCTGGCCGCGATCAACGGGGACATATCATTTGTGCAGTTGCTCGAACTAACTAACAATGCACAACAGTTAGCAGACGACTATCCGTCAGAGGTGTTTACCATACTTGTGATTTATGGTCAGCACTCATTCAACTTATTTTGGTTTGGCGTGGTGACGTTCATTTGCGCCATATTCATATGGCGACAACAAAGCCAAACCGCAATGCTTTTGGCCGCTGTTGTAGGCGGTCTGGCAGATTTAGGCGTTGTATTTTTCATCGATTTATTGTCTGTAAACGTGGTTTAAAACCCCCACCTTTAGGTGGAGCAGACTTTCAGTCGTCAGTTCGTGCTGAATGTGTTGTCTGGTGAAAAGGTAGCAAGACATTCGCACGGACGCTATGATAGATTTATGGAAACAAGACTATATGATACGCTTGATGTGAAATTAAAAAGCATATTCAGAATCCCAAGAAAAAGTCTGAACATCAATGTCAAAGTCTAGCCGTAAGCGATACCGCAATAGATGAGCCGTGACTTTGGCAATAATACGAGCAGACAAACCCTCTAAGGTTTTAGCTAACAAGTGTTCCAAATGCCGTCCAGTATTCTGAATTTCATGGAAAACACCTTGGCTCGCAGTGGCTTGTGGATCATAAGCAAAAATGCTCCGATGAGTGCGATGAGCATAGGAAACCGCCTCATTCATCGGGATGATGCCAATTAGGAGCTTGCCCAGCATCGGGTGCGATTTGATCTCTTTGAGCAGATGATGATGCCCTTTGACACGCTTATCCATTTTTGTAACGAGGATTCCACCTACTCGCAAATTAGGGATACGCCAACCCTCGCGAATCTCATTGATTTTGGTAATGACACTCAATAAACCAACTGTTTCAAGATAGCGCGGTTCGATTGGAATGATGGCATCTGTGGATGCAATTAATACCATTTCGGTCATCAGCGAAAATGAAGGACGAGTATCAATAACAATTGCGGCATATCCTGATGCAATTTTGGCAAGAGGATCTGCAATGCGATATGGCGCGCCTGCTGTACCTTGCAGTTCACGTTCAGCTTGTTCTAGCAGGTGAGAGCCTGGCAAGACATGCAAATCTTCATCCCATGCGGATGGCACAATGCAATTCAACAGTGTTTGTGTCGCATTTTGACGGTCTGCCATCAGAACGGTATATAGACTATCTTGCGTGCCATAGTCATTGCGACCTGTGGTAACAAGCGTAGCATGTGCTTGACTATCTGTATCAATCAGTAGAACTTTTGATTTCTTGGCTTTTGCCTGACGCAGAACTGCTGCTATGCCCAGTGCGATATTCGTTGCAGATGTGGATTTACCCACACCGCCTTTATGATTCGTGAGTACCTATAGCAGTTTAAGTTAAGGCTCACACATACTGACAAGCTGGGCATCCAGCTTGTCAATAAAAGACAAATCAGTTTGTTGTTTAGCTCGAATCCCTTGTTTCAGATGTGCCCATTGATGTTCAATCTTGTTTAGGTCGGGAGAATAAG
>JBAUIA010000462.1:0-1830 GCA_049680565.1 Phototrophicaceae bacterium | reverse complement strand
CACCTTCGATTTTGCCCAAAACATCATCAAAACTCGCCCGATAGCGATTACGATTTTCATAGAGACGACGTTCCATGCTATCTGCATTGCCCTCTTTACGATAGGCTAACACGCCCTCCCCTTTTTGATAATCACCGAGATAATCCTGAATGATGGTTTTACCCCCGAAAACATCGAAGCCTGTTTTGCCATCTTTCGGAATAATGCCCAGTGTCTTTTCTAGCCCATCTAAAAAGCGCTTGACCTCTGCCTGTTTGTTTTTATTGAGGTCAATCATGACTTGCGCCAAGTGTGTTAGAACATCATGCACCACATCCGACTGTTCATCGGCTAAGACTGCCCGTACACGCCTAAGAACCCCTGCATTATCGCCCAAATCATACGCGCCGATAATCTGCCCTGCCAATTGCTCACGCTCGGCTTCTGGGGTGGTGAAGTCGATTTTTCGGATGGGTAAGTCATTAATCTCAGCAAGTGTAGTTTGGCGAAAATCATCACGAAGTGATGCGGTAGAACCACCAGTGTAAAGATATGAACTTAATGACGAATTGATGATCGCTAATACATATTGAACAGACTCAGATATTCCATCATTTAAAATAAAGGGATTTAGGTCTTTTTTGACAACATAAGATTCTGTTGCCAATGTAGCCATGAGTCGATTTGACCGATTCACAATCCTGCGGATAAGGACTCGTGGATTAGTGTAGTATTTGAACAGCGAATCACTCGAAGACATGTTTATATATTTCAACTCTGTGGTTGAATATTCATATCTGTACGCATCAAGATTTCGATATTCAAGTTTAAAGCCATCCTGCGGTTTTGATCTATACTCATAAAATGATTCAACTATTCCCTGACAACTATCCGTAATGTTCCCAATTTGATAAAATGTGTTTACATCAGTAAGTTTTTGTCTTAATAGATATTGATTCAAATCCATAAAAATCTTTGATGCAGGCTCATGGCTTATATAATGTCTTAGGATTTCCTGCCATCTATCATCTTTATCATCTATAGAGTCTATTTTTTCTTGTTTGTGATAGTCCAATACAGTCATCATATCGTCATTTGTTGGGCGACCAATTATTTGAATACCAGTATCAACATAAGCATCTGGAAATACATCAAAGGGTAGATTTACAAGCCTGACAGGTTGATAATCAGATTGCAGATATGCTTTACGAAAAGCTGAATAGTTTTCTCCAGTTTGCCATATTATCGGTGTAATAGTACCGACAAGACCTAAATTAGATGTAATTTGAAGTCCAACTTGAGTAAAAATGACAGAACTCTCGTATTTGCGCTCCAGAGTAAATTTTACTATAAAGAATGCTTTGTCATCCTCATGTAGCTGTTCTGTTGGAATATAAGGAGGATTACCGACCACCGCATCAAAGCCCCCCTCTTTATCCAGTTGCACATCCTGTCCACCGCGTGTACTCGGCGCAAAGAACACTTCGGGAAATTCCAGTTCCCAATGGAAAAAGCGTTTTTCTTCAGCAGATTTCAGGGCAATTTTCGCCACCTCGCCTGCTTTCATGTAATCATCTTTTGGCAAGCGATTTTCAGGCTTCAGGGGGTCTTCCAACCATGCTTGGGTATCATCGCGTTTCAGAAATTCGACAACAGAGTCAAATTTATCTTTTTTACTTGGTGCATTACCAAACCAGCGTGAGGTATAGACATCCAAAACGCGCTTATAGGGTGCGAGATGGTCACGGGCATCCTGATAGGCTTGTGCGCTCTTGCGTGTCTGCTCACTCGTGTTATCACTGAGATAGCTCACTTGGCGCATCAA
The DNA here is from genome assembly GCA_049680565.1 of Phototrophicaceae bacterium. Taxonomy (GTDB): domain Bacteria; phylum Chloroflexota; class Anaerolineae; order Aggregatilineales; family Phototrophicaceae; genus JAUZRW01. The sequence goes on along the minus strand of JBAUIA010000462.1, from coordinate 26 downwards.
ATCAGTTGCTAGCATCACCCCTGTGA
>JBAUIA010000461.1:0-3815 GCA_049680565.1 Phototrophicaceae bacterium | reverse complement strand
TATTGGTTTAATTGTTTTACAGGTATGTATTCAGATACGAGTATTACTGCAAATGATGATATACGCACAGTACCTGGAAAATTTACCAGTAGTTTTAGTGTGTTTGGTAATGATAGTTCCGAATTAGGTATATCAGGCGCACGTCTTGTTACGCCTGCAACCAATGGTACAAGTAGCATATCCAATTTAGGGATTGTTACATATACACCAAATCCTACCTTTGTAGGGCGAGATCAATTAACTTATCGTATCTGTAACCCTGCTGGTAATTGCGACAACGCAAATGTCATCTTTAATGTTTATGCATTACCTACACCAACTGTTAGCAGTAGCTCCTTAACCTCCACAACTTGCAATGCAGGTGGATCATTAAGGGTTAATGTTGTGTATGCAGGTGGACCAGCCTTTATCACTGTGATAAGTGGTATTACGAGTGTGCAAGACATTACGACATCAAACTTGTCATTAATCGGTTCACGCGCTTTCAATATTCCTGTATCAAGTGCGGGGGTTGTTGTCGGTAGTAATGCTTTCAATGTTCGTGTGCTTTATGGAAGTGCTGCCAATGATGGGAGTTTCTTCGAGGATGATTATTGGTATGATTGTAATACGGGTGCATTGATTAACACAACTGTAAGGGCTATGAATGATACAGCAACTGCACCTGAGAATTTTCCAATTACATTTGATGTGGTCGGCAATGACCAGTCAGTATTACCGCTTGATCTATCAACCTTTGAATTTATATCTGCACCAACGCGCGGTACAGTGATAGATGATGGTGCTGGAAATGTCACCTATACCTATGGATCAAACTCCAACTTCAGCGGTACTGATAGTTTCACTTACGAAATTTGTAATATTGCTGGTATTTGTGGTATAGCTACCGCTACTGTAACTATCATTGATTTAGCAGATCCAATTATTCAAACATTTTCCATCACGGAGACAACGTGTGATGCTTCGGGCAATCTTGCCATCACCCTAATTTATTCCGGGGGACCTGCTTTTGTCACGGCTGTGAGTGGTATTACCTCTGTTGCTGATCTTAGCAGTAATGATATTACCACCTTTGGTCAACAATCGATTAATTTAGAGGTTTCAAGCGCAGGTGCTGTCGTTGGCGGTAATGCTTTCAATGTCCAACTGTTTTATGGAACATCAGAAGGTGATGCAACGTATTTCGGAGGTGATTTCTGGTATGACTGTAATACAGGTGCTTTGATTGATACAACCGTAACGACAGGTAGCGATAGTGCCAATGCACCTGAAAATTTCCCAATTACATTTGATGTAGTGAGTAATGATCGCTCAAATCTACCACTTGATTTATCAAGCCTTTCTATTGTATCCGTACCAACACGCGGCACAGCAACAGATGATGGTGCTGGAAACGTCACCTATATATATGGATCAACATCCAACTTTAGTGGTACAGATAGCTTTACGTACGAAATTTGTAATGTGGCAGGTGCTTGTGGTGTCGCTACAGTAACAGTTACAATCATTGATCTGCCAGAGCCTATCATTGAAAATGTTAGCATACAGTCAATCACTTGTGATGCTGGCGGTAGTGTTGCTATCACTGTTATATATTCAGGTGGTTCAGGTGTCATCACGGCAATAACGGGTGTGACATCAACAGCTAATATCAGTAGTTCTGATATAGCGGTATATGGTCTATCACAAACTGTTGAATTAGAGATTTCGGCTGCTGACGGCGGTATTATTGGTGACGATGTACTCGTTTTGACGGTTCTTTATGGAACTGCTGAAAATGATGCCACCTATGATAGTGCTACATATTACTTTGATTGTTTGACAGGCGAACCAGTTTCACCGCTTGTCGATGCAGTAGAAGATTATGTTCCAGAAGCGGGTCGTGCGCTTACGACTGAGATTGATATTCTCGCCAACGATACGTCTCGTTTACCATTGGTTATATCAACACTAAATATCACCGAGCAACCGACAACTGGTTTAATTGAACTCGTTGATGGTAAAGTTCTTTTTACAGGTGACGGTTTCTATGAAGGTGAAGTCGACTTTATCTATGAAATTTGTAATGTTGCTGGTTTCTGTGATACTGCAATTGTTACCGTTAATTTGGTTAATTTATATGGCGTGATTCCATTCCGTGTTTGCTGGATTGGTAATCCGAATAGTAATACATCATCATGGCAAATTACCAATGCAAATAGTGTGCCAATGGAAAATGCTCCTGAGAAAAAAGCACTCTATAACTGGCAAGTGAGCCTAGCAGATGAGGTACTACAATCTGCAATTCGCTGGGATAATGGAGGTCAAGTACGAGTAAATACTTTACTTGCTGATCGTATCTTAGTTGAATGGTTCGTGCGCGAGAATGGTGAAGAAACAGGTATTATTGGGCGGTCAGCAGCGACAGCAACTGAAAGTAATCGCTGTGATTCTGTGAATCTTGGCAGTAATTTGAATAATTCTAGCCTTCAAAATTCTACTCAAGTTACCACTCAGGATGGGGCTCAACCGATCAATCAAGATGGTACTCAAACCACGAATACCAATAACAGTGCAGATAATAGTAATCCATCAACAGTAGGGTCTAGTAGTGCCCAATCAGGATCAGATGAAGGCGTAACACCTGTAGATGAAACACCTGCTGAAAATCCGCCACCATCATCTAATGTACCTGCATTAAGTGTTTGCTGGATTGGAAATCCTAATGGTAATACATCTGCATGGCAGGTGACTAATCCTAATAGCGGTGATGTGTTGTATGATTGGCAAGTGATGTCAGGCGATACGGTTATACAATCTGGCGGTGGTTGGAATAATACAGGTACAGTTCGTATTAATACAGCACTGGCAGAGCGTATTTCGGTGCAGTGGTATACAGATAGTTCAGGAACACTGGGTTCGGCTGGTGCATCATCGGGGAATCCATGTTCGTAAATGCAAAAATCAATAGCTAGTTTACTGATTTAGTTATAAAAAGGATGGTGTCTTATTGACATCATCCTTTTTTATTTCATTGTTGATCTATAAAAAATTCAGCTAATAACTGGACAAATATAGGGACGCATCGACGTATGCGTCCGACTTTTAAAACGGAGCGGAGCATGGAACCGATGATCTCATCCCTACACAACCGTTACATTAGAAGGAACACCTTTCTTCAAAATGTCCGAATGCTAACTGAAACGGTTATAAAACAATTTGGATCACCATTCTACCTTTTTTCTATCAATCTTGTAATATCTATCATATTAATGAGGGTATTGTCATTGTGAGGTGTTTACGTACAAGAATTAGGATAGAGCGATTCACAATATTCAGCTTAATATTTAGAAATAGATTGTTCATCAAGCGCTGAGAGTCTATTAATTGTAATGTTTTGTTAGAAAACTTGCTTAATTCTTCAATTATATGTAAAAAATATCTTAACAATACGTAATATACATATCAAAAGTGTTATAATTCTGCTATAGTTTCCTATAGAACAAGCACATTCTGTTTGTAGTTATAACTAGGTGTGTGGGGGTTTTAAAAGAGGATAAATATCATTATGAAACGTTTAGTGGTAACAATTATCGCTGGATTCATTACGCTATTATTTACAATGCCTGTTGCTGCTCAGAATCAGGCTATTGCGTATGTTAATTTTGTGAATAACAGACCTAATTGTAGTGGTATCGGCGATTTGGAGGTTGGTGTTCAAGGTACAGAAGGGTATCTTACCGTGACGGCGGATACTGTTATTGAACGGCAGATTAACCAATCTGGTCATCAAAATGTGCCTGTATTCAGTGCTAATAGTGTAGTTAATGGCGCAC
>JBAUIA010000460.1:0-3454 GCA_049680565.1 Phototrophicaceae bacterium | reverse complement strand
TGCTTGAAGAAGTCTATGGGCATATCCATTACTACAACCATGACCGCATCCACACAGTACTCAAGATGCCACCAGCCATTTATGCGATAAAAATTGACTCAGATAAATGTCTTCATAAATTGGGGACTTGACAAGAAAGACCTGCTATATGGAGTCAAGTGTGAAAATAAGAAAAAGAGACCCCAAATTACCGTTTTTCATAGGGTCGCTGGTCACGCAGAATGACAAAAATACGTGCCAACAATTTGCGACAAATAGCACCAATGACAGTGCCATATGCTTTGCCTTCAGCTCGTCGTTTGTCGTAGTAGGCTTTCAATTCCGAGTCATGCATGCGAGCTACGGTGGCAGCCATCCACAACGCATGTCGCAAATAGGGCGATCCGCGCTTGGACATGTGAGTCTGGCTGACTTGAAACTGCCCACTCTGATAAACAGCAGGATCAATACCCGCATAAGCGACCAACTGTTTGAGGGAGTCAAAGCGTTGAATATCGCCGATTTCGCCCAAAATGGTAGCCGCAATCACAGATCCAATGCCCGGAATCGAAGTCAGATATTGATTTGGCAATTGAAGAACCAAGTCATTGAGAGCCTTTTCAATATCCGAAACTTGTTGCCCCAGAAAATCAAGCTGGGCAACCAGACAACCCATCTGAATGCGACTGGCATCCGCCAGAAAAGTCACGCCAATCGAGCGTTGAGCAGTGTGTTGAAGGGTTTGAGCTTGTTTCCGACCCAAGCGCCCGCGACTCGCCGATTGCAAAATATGGGTCAATTCATCAAGGTCAAAATCCATAAACTCTTGAGCAGTAGTAGCTTGTGCCAACAATCGACGGGAACTTTGCAAAAAGACCGACGAAAACAAGGTTTCATATTCAGGAAAGACACGATCCAGCAGGCTCAGGACACGCCGTTTAGTATCGCCAATCTGCTCAATGAGGTTGAAGCGAAAGCGCGACAATTGACGCAGTTGCATGTAGATTGGCATCGCGGTGGGGTCAGTGGTATGACGAGCCCCTCCAATACGAACAAAATCAGCAATCCAAACGGCATCAACGCTATCCGTCTTGCGTTTACGGATTCCGCTTCGCTGGTAGGCATGAACCTGCAAGGGGTTCAGCACATGGACGGTATAACCTGCTTGCGTCAACTGCTCGAACAATGCCAACCAATAGTGACCCGTTGCTTCCAACCCAATTTCAAGATCATCCGACCACGGCGACAGATGGTGAAGCAAGTCTTGCATTCCATCATAGTCATTGGCAATCGAAAACGGCTTGTGCAACGAGTCTCCATCAGTATCCAGTATAGCAATTCGGTGCTGGCGTTTTGCAACATCGATCCCGACATAAACAGACATAGCAATTCTCCTCGTATCCTGATAAATGAAGTCAGGCGACCTCGGGTTTCTGCCAGTCCTTCCGCCTTGTGGGTGATACGTGACGACCCTCAATTGAGATCTCACAACCTGCTTATTCGAAGCCACTTGCAGAACCGAGGCAACAGTCTTTCTGGCGAGGCACAATCCTCAAGGAAACGTACGTTGACCTCAACTTCTGATGTGGATTGTAACCTTAGCAAGTTATTTTGCCAGCACTCTTTTTTGCTTACATAGTTATACAAGGAAACAAAAATGATACCCCAAACGTTGGACTTAAATGGCTCGATCTTACAATCCGCTCTGAGTGAACAACCCAGTCTCTCACTCGATTTTTATTCTTATGGTTGTGTCTTGCGAAAGCGAGAAGGCGAAACAATATCGGAATACCCTGTTGACGTGCAACAAGTCGCGACCGTTCTAGCGGCTAAAGTCGGATTTGACACAGGTTTTCTGGATGGCGATACTTTGCTTGTGCGCCAAGATGGAGTTAAGAGTACCGTTGTGGGTTTTCGCAAACGGTGCAAGACGGGCATCTGGTTGGATGGCTCAGATACTGCCATGCGCGTGCCATTGCCTGATCTGCTCATGATTCGCACGACGACTGATAACAATACACCGCAATACCAAGTCTATGCCGTCAAAGATCGCCCGACTTCACTCGATGCTGAACTCTTTCGTTGTCCGCTTCCGAATGTTTTTAATTCTGCCTCGATTTGTTGGGGAACAGTTGAACGGGTCGATGACGATGCCCTCAGTAGTGGTTCTTTAGCAACAGATTGGTCAATGTTACTCGGTAGTCCGTTTGGTGACCATGCCTGTACAGGAAAATCTACCACCCATTCATCCGATATTCGCAAGATGCTAATTGAGCTTGAAGGGCGCAAGGCACGTGTCTACCCGCGTCGTGATTTGATCTCAGCCAATAAGACGCTTGCCGAAGCCATCAAAAGCTAGATTATTCTTTTGCATAAACGATTGGATACAGTTCAATAACTTTGTGCAATCCTTTAAGCACTTGGTTCAGATAGGACTGGTCAGTCTTAATGCGAAACTGTAGCTTATTGCCGTCTGTTTGGTCATCACTTGCATGTCCATACACTTGAATGCTTCCATATTTTTCAGCTTCTACATTGATTTCGACCCATTTCTCAATCCCAAGTTTTGCTGTTCCTACAAGCGATTCATTTAACCTACGTAGTTCCTCGTAAAAGTCTTGGACGTGCTCGTTTCTGGTTTCACCATCAATATTTCCAGAAAATGTTCCTACCTGAATTTCCACATCCACCAATAACCAATTACCATGCCAAAAATCGCTAGTATCAGGATACCTTCGTCCCTTAAAAATTAGCGAAATTCGGTCACTCTCACCACTACCCAATTGTATTTCGATTGGTTCTGCCATTGTTGCTTTCCCTGTTTTTGATCACCTAATGAAAGGAATTATATCACTATGCAATATTTTGACCCCAATCACTATCTCAAGACCATTGCCATCATCGGTCTCGGTGGTACAGGCGCAAATGTCGCTCGTATCGTAGGGCGTATCGCCTATGACATGCAACGTAAGCGTCGTCATGCACCCGATATTCTGCTGATCGACCCTGACAAAGTAGAAGAGAAAAATGTAGGAAGACAGCTTTTTGCACCCTGTGATGTCGGGCAATACAAGGTTGAAGTGGTCGGGAAACGTCTAAACTATGCACTTGGGCTTTCCACGCGCTGGATTCCTGATGCAGTGGATGCTCAACAACATTTTGATCGCTATGGCTCAAACCTTGTCATCAGTTGTGTCGATAACCATCTCGCACGCCGTGAGATTCAAAAAATTAGCGGCGTTGCAATAACGGCAGGTAACCACAGCAATGCAGGGCAGGTCGTAATTTCAAACAGCGATGATACCAACCTCATCAAACGTTATCTTGATGACAAAAAAGTACGCTATTTACCCAAAGAAGGTCTGCTGTTTCCAGCCTTACTCGAACCTGAAACTCAGCCTGAACCGCAGCCAAAAAATCTATCCTGTGCAGAATTGGTTGCAACAGGTGAGCAAGATTTACTAATCAATGATTG
>JBAUIA010000459.1:0-22422 GCA_049680565.1 Phototrophicaceae bacterium | reverse complement strand
AATTTGCACGCAGTTGTTTATGATGCAGCTTCTGACACCGTAATTGTCACTGATGTTGGCGCAGCCGATGATGCCACTGATGGTCACATTTATGCGGTATCCGATGCAAGCACTGCTGATGGCAACGTCACCGTATCTTTACACATCCTCGGTCCTGATTCCTTATTAGGTAACCCTGTTGATGCAGTATGGGATGGTTCAGGTTTATATGTTGCAGAAAAAGCAAACGATGCTGTTCTCTACTTCGGTAACTTGCTCGATATGAATGGCATGATGGACATGACACCAACATCTGTACTCGATGTCACAAAACCAGAATCATTGGCATATGCAGGGCAATAAGCTAGCTATCTAAACATTAGTAGATTCTATCTAAGGGGAAGGCAAACACTGCCTTCCCTTTTTATTATTTATAGACTTTGACCATGCCCTTGTCGAAGATGATGCTATCACGTAAGATACGCCTGATGATAATCATCTAATGCACTGACTTCTCTATAGCAAAATCAAAAGTATAAATATTTCATCAGAATTTCTGTTGTTTATGCTATTTTTGCGAATTTTGCCGTTAATATAAACAGCGTATCAATAAAACAGACAGATCAAGAGGTAACAACCCATGCCAACCTATACATACCGCCGCGAAGATGGCACAACATTCGATATTCGTCAGAAATTTTCGGATGATGCTTTGCAAGTTGATCCCGAAACAGGGCAAAAGGTGACGCGCGTCATCCAATCTGCGGGTGTTATTTTTAAAGGCTCTGGTTTCTATGTGACTGATAACCGCAGTGCGAACAATCCTGCTGCGCCAAAACCAAGCGATAGTAGCGCTTCATCAAGTAGCGATAATGGTAGCACTGCTCCGAGTAGTGATAGTAGCAAAAGTAATGGTGCTAGCGCTAAGAAATCTGAAAAATCATCATCGCCTGCTGCCGCAGAATAAACCAGCCTGACTCAGCAGTCAATTAAAAAACGCCCATCTGTGATAGGCGTTTTTGTTTTAGACTTGTTCTATCACTTAGAGCAAAAATCCACCCGTTGTTTCAACGACTTTATGGGTGTAGTTATCAACATATTCAAGTAATTGCGCTTGAATATCACTCCATTCAGGGCTTTTCAGAATATCATAAATTGAACCTGCGTCATCGGCAACTGCCTCTGCACGAATTAACGGCACGGTATCATCAATGCGCCATGCGGTCAGCCATGCTGCAACAGTTTGTAAGCCTAAGCGGCTGGTTGCAGGAACCCATTCGCGCACAACAAATTCAAAATATTCCTGCTCCATATCATCTTTAATATCCCACGTCATAATCAATGTAACGCTCATCGTGGACTCCAATTAGTCACTGATATTCGGTGTAAGTACAATCACTTCAGATTGCTCTGGTAAATCAGACGCGCTAACACGCAAGAAATCTTGATATTCTGCGTTGCTAACACCCATCACCCGTAAGAACTTGTCGATAGGCTCAAGGTTTAAATCTAAGCCATCAATTGCATAGTGCATCGGAACAATATAATTAGGCTCGATCAATGAAATCACTTCGGCTGCTTGATCGGCATTGAGGGTTGTACCACCACCAATGGGTACAAGTAGCACGGTCACTTCCCCAAATGCTTCAATGGTTGATTGATCGGGTACGTGTGCCAAATCACCAAGATGCAAGACATTAATATCATTGGGATATTTTATCAAGTATGCCACATTACGATGATACCTACCCTTGGCTTCATCAGCAAAGTGCATGGCAATCCCTGTGATGAAAATACCACCAATTTCATATTCACCTGCACCTGCTAAGACATATTGTTGATCTTTTACTAAATCAACAGCATTATGCCCCGATGAATCGTGACTGACGGTGACAACATCACCTTTTAATTTGGGTTCTGGCAAACCAAGACTGCTGTTATAAGGATCAGCCACAACAGTTGTCTGATTACGTTCTACTAAACGGAAACAACTTAATCCGTACCATGTAATATCCAATATATTGCCTCTTCCTCACTCGTTTTGCAGTATACGTCATATGTGAAATGATTTGCTAAAATAGCATCGTTCAAACATTGTCATCACAAAGGCTCAAAAGACACCGAGAAAGTCAACGAAAAATAGCATAATTAGGCTGAGTAACTCCATGTTATCCGCTTTTGGCTGCAATGTTGATCGCTAATACGCTGAAGATAATGACACATTGTATTATTTTGCTCATCTCACGCATTGTCTTTCTACTTCACATACAGCATATTATAGCTGTAGTTACTAGCTACTGTAAATTGACAGCCTACGTTCAGAACAAATGTATCATTTTTTGAGCAGTTTGTAAATTCGTGGACAACTATTATCCACAATTTTTGATTTAGCGCACCCCCCAAATATTGGGGAACTCAGAAGCAAAAAATAAGCGTATTATGCAAACGTAATCTACTTTCTGAACACCTCTATCACATACAGGAGATTATCCTATGATTGATGAACTCGAAAATAAATGGCTTCTTGGTCCCGATGATGAAGACGACGATGATGACTATGACGACGACGATTGGGATGATGATGACGACGATGACGATGATGATTGGGACGATGACGACGATGATGACGATGGTGGTGATTGGGACGACGAGGATTAATCCCAAAACCAGATCAACATTATAATTGAAGATCATTGCAAAGCCGATTCTCTTGCTGAATCGGCTTTTTTATTGTTCGGTAAATAGGGGCGTTGTGCTGTCTGCGCCCGCCTAGCGGGAGGACACATAAAGTCCATCCCCTACACGCTATAAAAGGTTATCTAAATGGACTCTCATGAGCAATTTGCTTGTGAGTTCGCCTAGAATCGTTTACTATGATAGTAAGGTGATGACTCGTACTGTAGACCCACAGAGTCGCATCAAACATTTTCCTCGCCAATAGTCTTTTTTGAGGCAACTATGGAACAACGAATGGTAGAATTCATCCGAGCATTACGCGCAGCAGGTGTGCGTATCTCAATCTCCGAGAGTCAGGATGCCATGTTTGGTGTTAGTGAAGTCGGCATCAGCAATGTTGAACACTTCCAAAATACGATGAAAGCAACACTTGTCAAAGAACATCGTGACCAACCGACATTTGATTATTTCTTCCCATTATTTTTTAAGAGTAATGAACCACCGCTCCAAGATATTATGGATAATCTCACGCCAGAGCAACAAGAGATGCTCCAACAGGCGATGCAATCGCTGATGGGTGATATGGATGCCCTAAAAGAGATGCTGCAACAAATGATGAATGGGCAAGCCTTCTCGCAAGAGCAACTCCAACAAATGGGAGATATGTCTGGTTTACCAAATGGTGATGAGATGTATCAACGGGCATGGTTTGAGCGTCGGATGCAACGGCAAGCGCAATTGAATAGCATGGAGCGCATGATTGCTCAATTGCTGGAAGAATTATCAGAAATGGGCATGAGTGATGATGCCTTAGCTGAATTAGAGCAAATGCTGCGTGAAAATCTTGAAGGCTTAAGTGACCAGATTAGCCAATTTGTGGGGGCAAGCCTTGCTGAACAAATGTCACAAAAAGAACCTGAGCAAAAACCAGAATTGCTGGATATCCCCTTCCATCGTCTGAATCAACACGATATTGATAATATCCGTGATGAAATTCGCCGTTTAGCAGCAAAATTACGCAGCCGTGCCTCATTACGGCAACGGAAAAAGCGCACAGGTCAGTTTGACCCACGTAAAACAATTCGTAATAACATGAAGTACGGTGGCACACCGATTGAAATTAAATTCCGTAAAAAACATAAAAAGCCAAAACTCGTTCTCATTTGTGATCTAAGTACATCCATGCGCTATATGGTCGAATTTTTGATGACCTTAGTCTATGAAATGCAAGATCATGTCCAAAAGACAAGCAGTTACATCTTCATCAGTGATATGGTGGATGTCACAATGGAATTAGAGCAAATGGATAGCCAAGAAGCCGTTGCCAAGGTCTTGCGCCAAAATCCTCCCGGCTATTACAGTACCGATCTCGGCAATAGCTTGAATACCTTCTTCAAAGATCACTATAGTGTCATTGATAGTCGCACGACTGTGATTATCTTGGGTGATGGACGCAATAACTATAACGATCCACGGCTTGATATTCATAATGATATGCAACGTAAAGCACGGCGCTTATTTTGGTTCTGCCCAGAACCGCAAACCCAATGGGGTACAGGTGATAGTGATATGCACCAATATGCGAATGGTGCGGATGGCGTTCATATCATACGCAATTTGCGTGATCTAGCAAATTCTGTCGATAAAATTATCGCGGATGGTAGTAGCTAAGGTGTAGGCTGTTGACAAGCTATATCATTCCAAAAGGCGCACCCAGCATAAGATGCGCCTTTTGTATAAAGATCTTAGAAGCTATTTTGAAATTCAATCATAATGTCAGAATCTATTCGACATCCCGTTGGATGTCCCTATGATTACCCCTAACCCTATGTCGGGTAACAAACGGTGCGTCTTAGAGTATCTTAAATAGTATACTCAAACAGGATCTTAATTTTATAGGCTCTGATAATATGATAGTATGTAATTCATATTGTAATCTTATGCTGAGAAATAATGATGATCGACAAACTGAAAACAGACCCACCCCAAAATCCAGATAAGGACATACAGCACGCTACACGCGAGCTTGATTCGCAACGATTATCTGTGCAGACCCATCATCAATATCTTGAGCAATTGCATCGCCAATATAATATTGAAGTGAACCATGCACTTTTATTTTATATTGAGGATCGTCAAGAACCAATTATCTTTGTGGATAAAGATGAAGTGGTAATCGGGCGTAGAGATGCGAATGGTCGCATTACACCTGAATTTGATTTGGGCGAATTTAATGGTGCTACAAAAGGCGTATCTCGTTTACATGCAAAAATTGTATGGGCAGAAGGTCATTATCGCATTCAAGATTTGAGTAGCACGAATTATACGCGCCTCAATGGACAGAAATTGTTGCCTTATCAGTATATGCCACTCAAAGATAGTTCAATTTTACAATTGGGTCACTTAGTGATGAATGTATTTATCATTGTTCGCTAGCTTTCGATAAATCAACAAATGCAAAATGAAGATGGCTCAATGGCGCAGGGATGTCGGCTAAGGGCTTTTGCCAATAGGCAGGGCGGATGAATTGAACACAGCGTGTTTCTGGACAGCGTTGTTGCAAAGCATAGTCCCATTCAAATTTGACATGCTCAGATTGCGCTGAATGTTCTGACCAAAATAATTGAAATACATCCGCGTCATCAATAAATCGCTTGAGCGCAACTTCCCAATTTTCTCCTGCACGAATTGAATGTGTATCCATAAAGATGATATTACCCGCCATTGTCTGGATCATGCGATATTGCTCGGCAATCACGGTATCCTTGCGCGAATAACTGATGAATATCTTCTGATAGAGGCTTGCTGGGTCGCTAGCATCATAATTATAGGCAGTACGTGGGTCATTGGGGACAGCATTAACAATTGCCATTGAGGTAACAGGCGCGATCATAATTTGAAAATCAATACTCGCTATTTCAATCACTCCCATCAAAATGGCAACCCGACCCGTGACAATCTCATCAACTAATGCCTCTTTCGCTGTAAATCGGAAATCAAAGCGTACAAATGGCGGTTGCCATTGTTGCATCACACCCATTTGATTAAACTGCAAATCATCGCAATGAATCATAGAAGTTAACATGCTATTGGCTTCGACTTGGGCGCTCTCATCAGCAACTTTCACTTTGGGTATGCGTCCCCCAAGTTCAGTTTCAAATTGCTGTATATCTATATCAATGAGTGCGTTGGGCAGATGTGCATAGACATAAAAGCCATATTCCGTATTGGCTGCTGCACGGCGAGGATAGTAGGCACTGAATTGGGTCTCAGACAATGATGATTGCTTTTGATCGGATACAGTGAGTTCGCGGTCAATATCTACTGATTGTTGGCTTGTTGGTTGCGATTCACTCTCATCTAATAGATCAGGGATGACAGTCTCTTCATCCTCACCTTCTTCAATCAGCAGCATCTCCTCAGATTCCGATTGTTTAACGATTGGCGCAGTAGGACGTGATATGATGGGTGCTGGCGGAGGTTGTGGTTGGTTGCTGCGTTCCTCTTTTTTATCGGGCTTAGATACGCTAACAGGCTCAGGCACGAGACCACCAAAATTTTGTTGTCGCGGTGGCGATAAGTCTCCATCGGCTAAGGTTTCATCATCCCAATGTCCTTCGGGTTTTTCTTCAGGCGGTAATTGCCGAACTTCGCCTCTACGACTTGGCTCATAGAGCGGTTTAGGCTCTGGCGCAGATGCCTTGGTTGGACGATTGAAAATGAGCGCTAATCCAATCATCATGAAGACAATAACGACAACAGCCCCCACAAAAGCATAGAGTGGGTTCGCAAACCATAAAAATGAAAATGCTATAAAAGCGATAATAACACTGATGGCAACCAGAAAAATCCGTCCCATTAATCATCCTTTTTTATATCATGACTGTGTGCATGATGGTGTAGTTCAAGGTCACTATCATCCATGAGGCTTTTAGGTGGCGCAACTGAGAATCCCAAACGATGTAAGACACTCCGAATGACTAAATCCCAATCATCGCGTGTTCGTAAGTCTGCTGCATAGATCAATAAGCCAGCTATCACTAAGCCAATCATGATAATCAATCCACATGGAATCAAAATCAGCAAAGGGTTACGTAGCCAAAGTAACATGAGGATACCTAACCAGAATGGCATCGTTAATAATAACAGGCTCATTTGCAAACGATTCATCGTGACCCTTTGATAATAACTATACAGTCAGTGTACAGAATGTTGCCTCTGTACGCAAAAGTCACCCCATAAAAGTTTGTAAAACTAGACAAACTCTGTTTTTCAGTGCTATACTATGTTTATGAGTAGATACGTGATTAACCCAGCAACTTACAGCAAGTCAATCGTTTCCTTTTTCAGTGGGCGCACATATTAAAAGCGCCTATTGGTCAGTAAGTTACTCATAAATAGTTTTGTAATTTCAACAGGCGCACATTGCGCCTGTTTTTGTTTCTACTCACCATACAAATTCGCCTGCGTTGTGTGCTGCCATTATACGCAAGGAGTGTAAGACCATGAACATTTTACATATTCATCATCTGACGGTGAATTTTGCCGGACGCGAAATTTTCAGTGATCTGAATTGGGTCATTGGTAAACGTGATCGTATCGGTTTAGTCGGACCCAATGGTGCCGGTAAATCATCATTGCTCAAGGTACTCATCGGAGAGGTTATCCCTGATGAGGGTCATATCGTCACCTATGGCGATATTTATATCGATTATCTCTCACAAGATGTTGATCTCAATCCCCAACATACGCTGATTGAATCAGCCATGACCTTACCGCCGCGTTTGGCGCAAGTCGAGGTCGAATTACAAGCTGTTGAAGCCGAGCTATCCGACCCTGCTATCTATAGCGATGATACAGCACTTGCCGATGTTCTTGAGCAACAAGCTGTGATTTTAGAACGTTATGAGCGCTTAAATGGTCCTTATCATGCCTCACAAGTTCGCAAACTACTCTCGCAATTAGGGTTCACGCCTGATGATTATGATCTACCAACCAACGCCTTATCAGGTGGGCAGAAGAAACTCGTTGGCTTGGTGCGGATGGCAGTATCCGCGCCTGATATATTGTTGCTTGATGAACCTGATAATCACTTGGATGTAACAGGTAAACGCAATTTAGAACGCTTCATCGCAGGCTATAGTGGGGCAGTGGTCATTATCTCGCATGATCGCTATCTGCTGGATGAAATCGCTACGAATATTGCCGAACTGGAAAATGGAAAACTGACACTTTATAAAGGCAATTACAGCGCTTATACCACTGAGCGTGAATTGAGCCGTTTGCGTCAACAACAGCAATATGTTGCCCAACAAAAAGAGATCAAACATATTGAAGAATCCATTGCTCGCTTTGAATTATGGGCAAGCATGGTGGTTGATGAGCGCCATATCAAGCAAGCGCGGAGTCGTCGTAAAATGCTGGATCGTATGGAAGCCAACGGTGAGATTATCGAAAAAGTGCATGAAGCCCGCACAATGGGTTTTGCGGTGGCAGGCGGTGCGCGTGGCAGCAAGGAATCAGTGCGCTTTAAGGGTGTGACAATGGTTTTCGATGAGATGCCAATTTTTATGGATTTGGATTTCTTACTACGGCATGGTGATCGTGTCGGTTTGGTAGGACCCAATGGCGCAGGTAAATCGGTGATGATGAAATTGATGACAGGCGATTATGAACCCTATGAAGGCATTGTCAAAGTTGGGAATAGCACGCATATCGGCTACTACTCTCAAGAATTTCAGACACTTAATCAATGGTTGGATAAAACACCATTAGATTTGATTCATCGTAACAAATTGGGGAGTGAAGGCTCGGCGGTTTCATTTTTGCTCAAAATGGCATTTGATTATGAGCAAGTACGCCAACCTATTAAAGTATTGAGCGGTGGTGAACGTAGTCGCTTACAATTGGCTTTGCTGATGTTGCAGCAACCCAATCTACTCTTGCTTGATGAGCCGACGAATCATCTGGATATTGCCTCGACTGAAGTCTTAGAGCAAGCGCTTGATGCGTTTGAAGGCGCGATTTTGTGCATTTCGCATGATCGCTATTTCCTTGATAATATCGTTGATAAAGTAGTTGAACTTGAAGATGGTATTTTGACGGAGTATATCGGCGGTTATACCGATTACATTGCGGAAACAGGCAAATAAGTCTTTAGTAATTGACTCAAAAGTTCTTAGCTTAAAATTGATGTACACGCTATGAGATATAACGATGGATACTATTGTGGCTATATTGCTAGTCAATAAATTGACCAGCTACAAAAAATGTGAAATAAATTTCACAGTAGAAAGCTAGTTTATGCAATAAATCGCATTTCTTGCGTCTGCCGTGAACGTTAGTTTATGATAGCATTAACCACAATAATTATTGTGATTATTTTCGGGAGCGTACGAGGCTCATGTGGGTGTGTAATAGGCAATTATCATGATGTAGTGGCTTGGCGTACCAAACCACTACACGTAGCAATAAGATCATTATTCTCGTTCTGATTCAACAATGATTTCTATATCGTCAGTGGAGGTCAGGTCTACTATCCAAACAGGATTGCCTGTGAGGGTATCAATTTGCCCGTTATGCTCAATCAGTGTGCCGGGCATTTCTATTTCATAAGATAATTGAACGAATGCACCCATAATTGCTGCCATCCCAAATGGATCGTCTTCAGGGCGCTCATCAGGGTCGACGGTAGACGGTACAGTAAATTCTACTCGTATACTTGAATCAGTTACGGTGATAGTCGGAATTTGAGCAAGATTATCAGGACTTGTAGGATCATTATCATCCTCATCACTTTCAGGGAGTAGGCGTTCACTCGCTATATCAATATATTGCCATGATTCGGCATCTGGAATAGAGAAGATGATATACGACCAAATTGATCCATTTTCGAGGCGTTCTTCAGCACTCAAGCCAATACCTGTTTTATCATCAATAATTTCTTCGTCATTCAGCATGACCGATGCAAATTCATCGAGTTCAACTTCACCCTCTGATACGTCACCTGCTTCTTCTAAGGCTTGTACCGATAAATTAAAGCCGATTTCCAATGTACCCGAGCCATCAGGATTAAAGCGCATCACTGATTTAATACAACCTGTTGTAAAAACACTGGTCATAATAAGTAAGCACACTAAAAAGAATTTTCTCATTGTCATCTCCTTACATTATTTGATTGTTTTTAGTATACAACGACTTGGCATCAAGGGAGGTTAAAAGCTGACCCATTCTGCAATGAATCAGCTTGAGGCTGCTAGCTATGATTGATTAACTTTTTGGCAGAAGTAATTACCAATGACGAGGGTATCCATTTTAGTCCGTTGATAACAATCAACTGCTTGTTCAGGTGTGTTAACGATAGGTTCATTTTCGTTAAAGCTGGTATTGAGTACAACAGGAATGCCTGTAAGCTCATCAAAGCGTTGGATGAGATCATAGTAAAGTGCGTTCTCATTACGGGAAACAGTTTGTAAGCGTCCTGTATCATCGACATGGTTAACTGCGGGTAATTTTGCACGCCATGCTTCTTGTAACTTATAGACATGCAACATAAATGGCGATGGATGGTCATGTTCAAACACATCCGCTTGACGTTCTGCTAAAACCGCAGGCGCAAACGGTCTGAACCATTCGCGGCGTTTAATGCGTGCATTGAGAATATCTTTCATGTCATCACGATTAGGGTTGGCGAGAATCGAGCGATTACCGAGCGCACGCGGACCCCATTCACTGCGTCCTTGAAACCACCCAACCACTTGACCATCGGCAATATCATGGGCGGTTTTATCAATGAGTGTATCGCGCTCTAATTTTTGATAATCCGTGATACCCGCAGCCGTCAATGCCGATTGAACTTCACTGTCATTATATTCGGGACCAAAGTAAGCATCGTTAATTTGCCAACGGGGTCCATCATTCAATATGGATTGGCTGACATAGAGGGCAGCACCCATTGCCAAACCATCATCCCCCGCAGCAGGTTGAATCGCAGTTTGGTAGAAAGGGGTTTGTTCAAAGATTTTGCCATTAGCAACACTATTGAGCGCACCACCACCTGCAAGCACAAGGCGATCATTGGGTGCAATCGCATACAATTTATGGAGTAAGTGCATATAGACTTTCTCAAAAGTGGCTTGCATGCCATAAGCTAAATCCATATCGCGTTGTGAAAGTTCATCATCAGGGTCACGCGGTGCGCCAAATAATTGCACCATTTTATCGCTATAGAGTTTCGCAATATCCATCGAGCCATCAGCATGAATTTTGATATTACTCTGTGAACCAAACGGTACAAAGAACTCATCATTGAGTTCAAAACCTGCATCGGTCAATTTAATCATTTGGTCAAATTGATCTTGATAGGCATCTTTGCCATACGGGGCTAACCCCATGACTTTACCTTCGTCACCGTATTTGGTGTAACCGATGAATTGGCAAATCATGGTATAGAAGAAACCCATTGAATGGGGGAGGTGGATGCGCTCCTTAATTTCGATGGTATTGCCCTTACATTCTGACAAAGTTGCTGTGACAAAATCACCTGAGCCATCAATGGTAAAGCCTGATGCTTTTTCCCAAGGGCTGATGAAATAAGAACTCGCAATATGTGCGAGGTGATGCTCAACATTGACTTGCTCAAATCTTAAATCAGCAGGGGATGCGCCACATTCCTTTTGCATCAAGGTTTTGATGTCATCGAGTTCTGTACGTTCACTACGAATTTTGATTAATCCGAGCAATTTACTGGGATTACGAAGTACAAATTCTGCTTTTTTGAATGTATTAGCGCTATCATCACGTCCGATAGCCACATAATCAATATCCTTAAAGGATAGTCCTGCCATGTTAAGGACTGTATTGATTGCTTGTGCTGGAAACTTTGCATAATATTTAACGCGCGTCAGGCGTTCTTCTGCGATTGCAGCAACAGGTACGCCATCAATAACGAGTGCCGCCGATGCACTTGCATGGTGTGTGTTAATTCCGAGAATGACTGCCATATATATCAGTGAGCTAGATGAAGCAGCTCCTGCCTCCTTTTTCTGTTTTATTATTGCGGCGCTCATTCTACATGCTTTAAGAAAGCCTGTGAAGGAAACCTAGAAAATTCGGTGGGTACAAAAAAGGTCACAATGTTTGTTGTGACCTGATGAGTGGGGGTAGTTTCATATCAACATCAGGTGCATATGTAGTTTGAGGAAGATACTCTGCGAGGTCATTGAGAGTAACTAAGCTACACCGTACAAAGGTTGCACAGTGCAGAACTACACACATGATGAAAATATTAATTTAGATTATTGTTAGCAAAAAATGAATATTTGTAACATTCAGCTTTTTAAACAACATCTGATGCCATTGTATGAAAGTAATCCAAAAAATGCAACCAATTGGTATTACTTTAGTTAAATCAGAACGTGAGGAGCTTCATTGTTAGTACATCGTAAATTCAAAATATATCATAACTTAGTGGCAACAGTATGCTAACAGCATTTTGCCATAACTATACGCTACTTCATGGTAGCTCATGAATTTTGGGGCAGATCAGGGCAGATGGTTAATACGATTGTACGATCATCTTTGCAGTATCATATTTACATTTCGTATACGGGATATTATACGAAATGTATGATTAGAAACACTTATCACTACAATACTTGATTATAGAGGGGGTGTGAGAAGCGTTCTAAAAAATTGATGATAGTGATTTGCTGCTGTTTTAGCGGAGAATCTATCTAAAATGTGTTGACGTGCAGCGAGTCCGATTCTTTGGCGGTCATCTGGATGATTGAGCAAATGAATAACGCGCTCTGCTAGCGCTTGTGGATGACTGGGTGGCACAAGATAGCCTGTTTCGCCATCGATGATTGTTTCAGCAGGTCCGCCTTGATTGGTGCTGACTACAGGTGTTCCACATGCCATCGCTTCGAGGTTCACTTTGCCGTAACTTTCAAAATCACTCGCACAGACCACGACATCGGCTGCCGTCAGAATGGATTCCACATCATGGCGAAATCCTAGATATTGCAAATGGGTTTTGAGGATGGGATTGGTGGTCGCATTATTGAGCATCGTTTGACGATAGGCTTCATCTTTGGCAATCCCAAAAGTATCTTCACCCGCAACGACAAATTGTGCATCAGGAATTGCTTGGACAACTTTTTCGACCATCGCTTGGAATGTATGATGTCCTTTGACGGATTGGAATCGTGCGACCATTGCAACCAGTGGCGTATCTTCGGAGAATCCTAATTGCGTTCTCTCGTGCGTTGCTAGTTCAGAATTAGGTCGAAAACGATGGGTATCAACACCTGAGTAAATTACAGGCACTTGCGACGGTGGCATAAATGGAGGGTCGCCAAGATAACCATCACGGATACTTTGTGAGCGTGCCACAATTGGAATATCTGCAAAAAATGATCGTTGCCAAAATTTAGGCTTAAACCACCAACCATGTACTGTCCACATGATTGGAATATTCATTTTATTTGCAGCAGGATACGCCATCGGCAAGGTATGATATTCGCTCGCAATAAGATCAATCTGATGGGTAGCGATTATCTCGGTGATGCGATTAACAATTGGCAACTTTTCCCAGATGAACGGGACAAAGTAAGTGCTTGCGCCACGGTACTTGACGATGTGAACCTGCCAGCCATAATCACGCCATTTATCTGTGAGGATACCGTCGCTTGGTAGCAACAAATGCGGTGTCCATTCATGAGGGTCTAAAAAAGCAGCAATCGATAGTAAATCTGTTTCGCCACCGCCTAAGCCTGTGTACCAACTTGTGAACAAAATATTTTGGGGCATCACATCACTCGTTATTTGGAATCATCATCAGGATTCCAAGGCACAGGCGGTTGTGGTTTCGTCTTATCAAGATCATCGTCAATATTAAACCAGATCGGCATTGGTTGCGTTTTATTTTGATCGGCTTTTTTGCGTTGGTCAGGATGCACACGATTCAGCACATCAGGATTGAGTGAGCCTGTTTCTGGTAATATTTTCGGTGGGATAGGACGCGCCATTTTCTTTGGCAGATCGCGTGGCTGCAAATGTGTTTGCTGAAATAATGGTTTCTTCAATGCTGTTAATGAATATTGTTGAATAGGCAAGGTTATCAATTGACGGATAATCGCTGCACATTGGCGCAATAGTTGATCGTACTGACGGCGTGGCAACTCGTTGGCTTCAAGCTCATCCAAGATATAGGTCATTAAGCCAATAATTTCGGCATCAGAAATGGATTGTGTTTTTTGGCGTAAGGCAATGTAGGGTACAACGTAACCCGCTAAAACCTGAATCACCGCAGCCGATTCGCCTTGAATCACCATGACAGGTGGACGCATCTGATCGCCTGTACCGATATTGACTGATTTAAACATCGGAAATAATGTACCACTCAGCACATTATATAAGCGATGATAACCATCGAGCCAAGTTTTTAAAAGCACATCAAAATTATTCGCTGGAATTTCCGCAAGGATAACCAGAAAACCTGTGTTAGCGAGTCCATCAGCAAGATACTTTAAACGTGTATCATCATTGGGGGCATTTTGTATCAAATGATAAGCATATTGGTGCGATAAAGTTGTTAGGATACCATTGAGGCGCGTATTCATTTCACACTCTAATTGTTATTGCTCATATAAGTGTACTTCTTCGATAGGCTTAATCCATCATACACTATTTAGCCTAAAATATCACTACACGAGGGTCATAAGAGTTCAAATTGTAAAACAATATTGCTTTCATATAAACATGAAGGCTATGAGTTCGCTGATATGGATACTGCTACGTTTGGGTTTATCCAAAGGCACGAAAAACACATCATCTACTTGATTGATTACTTGCTGTGCGTATACCAAAAGAGTGTAAAAAAAATGCGGCGGTATAAGCATATTTTTGGTGTTGAGGATACACTATACTTATTCAGAATTATTTACATGGCTTAGGAGCGTTTGAGTCTATGACGCAATTATTCACTGCACGTCGTCGTCTCGATGTGTTAGATCGATTAACCACTTTTTTTGCAGGCGATCAATCCATTGCAGGATTGGTGCTGGTTGGCTCAAGTACAGAAGCAACTGTTGATATGTATAGTGGTTTGGATTTACTGGTTGTTATTCAGAATGGATCAGTATTCCCGAGTGTGTATCGTAAATGGAAGCAACGCTTACAAGAATTATTTTCGGTTGCCTATGAATTTGAAGCCGATACAACCATTAACCAAGCAAGCTATAGTGTCATGCTGGAAGATTACCTCGAAATCAATTTATTTTTCACGCCATTAAAGAACTTAGTTGCGGAGCGTGATACGTGGCAAGTGATATTCGATCATACGGCTTCAGAATCAATCGTATCAACGCTCCAATCCACTTACCGAACTGAGCGCATTGTAGGACCTGTGCGTGTCTACCAGAAAATGATGATGTCGATCTGGCAACCGATTATTAAGTGTGTAGCAGCCATTAATCGTAGTGAGGTTTGGCGAGCATTGCATATGTTAGAAATTATTCGTCAACAAACGATTGAGCTTGCCGCCTTAAATCATCATATTGATACCCGACATTATGCGGAGGTCGATCAGTTACCTGAGATGTTATTAATCCAGTTACGGCATACGCTCCCCACCAGTACCGATACCAAAGCGATCCGCCGTGCCTTATATGCCACAACCGAGTTGTTCTTCTTACAAGGAACTATTTTTGAAGAACAATTACAATTCAAAATAGTGGATAAAGTTTATCAAAAGATGAAGTCTTATTTGGATGCTTACGCTTGATTCTCTATATGTACCGTTAAGATGATACGCCCTAACATCAGTTGATTGCCGTGATGCAAGGGATAGCGTTTAAGCGGATACAATTGCTGCTGATTGATGTATGTCCCATTACGGCTATTATAATCTTGGATATAAGCGGCATCATCTGTCATGAAGATAAAAGCATGTAAGCGTGATACACCGTGTTCATTCAACAGTGAAAAATCAATGTCAATCTGGTTTATATTGGCATCATCGCGCCGTCCGAGTGCAATGATGGCTTTTTGCGGACAGGTAATGGCAGTGCCATCATCTGTAACGAGTGTCACTATCAGCATATTACGTGCTTGCTCCGTATATAGAAATTATTATGAATATGGCTCTACTGATTTTGTGTAGCGGTTTGCCATTCAAAATCAATGCAAAGTCTCAAAATTTTTTGGGAATTATAAAGTGGAATCAAGGTATCCCACCACCTTAAAACGGACGCATCCGCCGCAACATCCTTATCTTATAGGGAAGCGTAATGGCGCGTCCGAAAGTATTTATAGATGTGATTTTAAAAACTTTCCGAAAGTTACTTCAAACCCCTACACTAGAATCTTTAGGAAATGCTCAATTATCCAGTGGGACGAAACGTACTTCAAACACGCGTGACCATAATTTACCTGTAATGTAAAAGGTATCTGATGCTGGGTTGTATGCAATACCATTTAATACTGCGCCACCGGGTGGAATCGCTGCCCCTGCTGCATCTTCAGTGAAGTTCGGAATCTCGCGGATCATTTCATCAGTTAGTAGATTAGCAGCATCAATCAAGCCGACAATGTTACCATTATATTTATCAATCTGAACGATGAAATCAGTGCGCCACAAATTAGCGTAAACATAATCGCCAACACATTCTAATTCGTTCAGCAAACCTGCTTCAATGGGTCGTCCTTGTAAGGTGACGAGCATCCGTCCGATGAGGTTGAAGGTATCAGGTTCGCGGATGGCAAGATATTCGGAACTATCACTCATATAGAGGTAATTATCATCATAGCAGAGTCCCCAACCTTCGCCTTCGTAGTCAATCGTGCGAGTTTGCTCGAATGTATCCACATTATAGACAAAGGCAACATTAGATTGCCATGTCAGTTGAATGAGTTCATCGCCAACTAATTCTAAGCCTTCTGCAAAGTAGTTTGGTTGTGTTTGCAATTCTTCGGCGGTACGTGTGAGGTCAACACTACGGACTATCTCACCCGTTTCAATGGCGACTTCTCGCAATGTGGATTGATCGCGCAAGCCTGTACTTTCATAGAATGACCCTTCATGGAGAATGAGTCCTTGTGTGAAAGCGTTTGCATCATGAGGATAGACATTCAGAACTTCGGTTGTGAGTTGTGTTACGGTTGCATAGCCAGATGGTGTATCTTGAGCGCTGGCGACAAATGTCAGCAGAATGCTCGCAATCATAGCAATAGATAGACGTTTCAGGGTCATTATTAGGGTTCTCCTATGAGGTTGCATCATCAATGAAAGCTTCAAAAGCGTTAGATGGTAAATCAGATTCTACAGCAGCTTGAACATCCGTAATGGCATCGGCTTCGATAAATCCTTTTTCGTGAGCATGTGTTGCAGCAGCTAGTGTATCCGTAATGAGCAACATATCAATATCATGACTTCGGATTTTAGTCGCCACTTCTTGCACATGATCGTTCAGTTTCCATGCTTGCCCCGGACGGACATCCCGAATATAAATAGCTGCGATACGATCAGGGTATTGGCGCACGATTTCGGCATAAATATCAGGATCATGTTCGCCACTATCCCCAATTAAGATGAAAGGTAAATCAGGATGGAGTTCTAATAACTCCTTGATTTGTAATGTTTTATGATTATCAGCAGCCCCGATGTAGCGTTCAGTTAAACCAAAATCACGTAAGAAAATAGGTCCTTTAGGGATATTACGTATCGTAAAAAAATCTTGCAATAGATCATATAAATTATAAGGACTATTGGATACATAATAAATTGGATTAAAGCTCTCGCCTGTACCATGTTGTAACGAGCGATAAAATTCGGCAACACCTGCGAATGGCAAACGTGTTTTTGCATTATTAAATAAGGTGTTAGCGACTAGCTTGATGCGATTTGGCACATTGCTACGAATAACCGTATCATCCATATCACTGACAACAGCAAACTGGGCATTATGGGGTGCAATAATCACATCACCAATGGCATGGGCTTCGCGGCGATCATCTGAGTAATAAAATTGTGCTTGATAATAAATCGCTTCTAATGGCACATCGATATCAAAGGCAACATCAAAGAAGCCTTCTTCATCCGTTTGAGTGGTTTTTGTTTGGTTTTGGAATGTGACTTCTAAGGACACATAGGGCAATTCATCACTGTTGAAGCGCCGAATGATATTCCAGAGATTTTGTACGGCATTATCTGTATCGCGCGGATCACGAACAGTATGATTTTCTAAAACGCGCCCACGAATGCGAATATGCTGCGGATTACCGTAACCAACAAATGGCATAATGGTTACGTCAGTATTGCGATACAAACGACGACGCATACCACGTAATAGTGAATCAGATTCATTTTCAGTTCGATTAATAGCTTTTTTTAGCGATTGCCAAAAAGACATTGCAATCCTTTTTTTGTAATCATTATAACAAGTCATTAGTCATTATAATGGTTTTTGAACCAAACAACTTAGAATACCATTATTTTTGGATGGGATCACTGCGCTCTTCAATGAAATACAACGGACGATTACGGGATTGGTCTAAGGTTCGCCCTAGGTATTCGCCAACGACATCCAACAACATTCGTAACGCGCAAAATGATGATAACAACTGCATATATAAACCCCACCAAACTGAAAAAGATACCCAGATAGGACATTAATCGCAGTGGCATATACGGCATCAATCACCGTTCGGTCTAACAAACTATATACTGAGTAAGGTCATAAATTATCGGTTCTACAGATTGGTTTGTGTTTATATTAGCGTGCTGCCTGAGTTTTTCTAGTCTTCATTCATACCATTAATCATCCGCGATGGTACACGCACAGCAACGACTTCCCCTAAGACACAAATTTCTCCGTTAGCTGTCAATTCAGTGATGACAATCGCTTTTTTCTCTGTGAGTTCTTTCACGCGTGTTTCGAGGATGAGTTCAACACCCATCGGCGTTGGTTTTTTGTAGCTGACATTCAGGTTACCTGTGACGCAAGTAATCACAGGATGAGAGCCGACTTCACGCCCAGCAACATCATACATGGCAGCGATTGCGGTTGCCATGCTGTGGCAATCGATGAGGCTAGCGAGTAATCCACCATAGACTACACCGGGGAATGCAGTATGTTCAGGGCGCGGTGTAAAACGACTATGCCCGATTGTCCCATCCCAATAAGTTTTGATATGTAAGCCGTGTGCGTTATTGCGTCCACAACCATAGCAAACGGCTATTTTATCCTCGTAAGTATCTTGCACAGCTACTAGATTTTCTGTCATGATGATGTCCTTCTTATATATGTGATGCTCCATCATAACAGGTTCTCTATAAAAGCAAAAAGCGCCCAATCATGGACGCTTTTTGGATTATGATTCGACGGGAATTAACTGGTAATTTCAAAGGATTCATAACCAGCATTGGGTACTAAATCCGAGAAAATCAGAACATAGCTTGTACCATCATCTTGTAGCATCGTAATTTGCCAGACTGCACTTGTAATACCATAGTCACTACCATTAATGTGGGCGACAGTAATATCATCGGATGTAGCAATAATTAAATCTGTATCGGGATTGTTCAACCCTATTACAATTTGTTGTGGCGTAACAACTAGCAATTCCTCACCATCAGCATCGCGAATCATCAGGCTTGTCTCACCATCTAATGTTTGTGGATAAACTGCGATGGGCGCAGTCAAATCGTACTTATTAATGCGTTCATCGGTGAACATAAGATCAGGTATATCCGATGTAAGGTCTGTGAGTGGTGGAATAACTCCAATATCATTGCTTGTTACAACTGTGTTGTTATTTGAATTACTGGTTGTCGATACTGAATTAGCTTGTGCAAATACAGCTAATTGAACACTTGAAAATATGGCGACGATAATGATGATGCGGTTAATGTTTTTCATAATTGTCCTCTTTAAGCACAACACTATTTTATTCGATTAAATTAAATCTATTTTAAATCGAGAAAACGTGTGGAAGAATTAAGAAAAATGGTATTTCAGATTTATAACCAACTTATAATTAATATTCAATATTATCAACTTTTCATTCAACTTGATGTTACCAAAGCAAAAAGCGCCCAATCATGGACGCTTTTATTATTCTTATACTGTAAAAAAACATCAGTCACCTGAATAGTAATCTGCAAGTGGTGTTTTGAGACCGTCAATGGATTGCATATTTTTCTCTTGTCGGTAGCTATGCATGCCATCTTCGCCTTTATTTTCAGCATATTTTTTGAGGGCGTTGCGCTCTTCTTTGTAATCCATAAAGGGGACGGCAAAGCCACATGAGGTTTGCACGCGCTCGACATGATTCACCACAATTTGACGCGCCCCCGGCAAGGGATCAAATAAGGGGCTGAGTTCTGCCCAGCGCTCAGTATCAGGTAAGACAACTTCACCGCGTCCATAGAGACGGAAAATACGAGGTGCGCCTTCAAACCCGCACCACATAAGCGTGATGCGTCCATTTTCTGCAAGATGTGCCGATGTTTCATTACCGCTACCTGTCATATCCATATACGCAACCGTATGATCGTCAAGCACGCGCAAGCAATCATGCCCTTTGGGCGATAAATTAACATGCCCATCGGCGGATAAGGGCGCACTCGCTACAAAAAATACGTGTTGAGCAGCTATCCATTCCTGAAATTCAGGTGTAATGCGATCATGTACTTTTGCCATGTTGGTATCCTTCGTTAGCTAATTTCACATTTATTTTTCGCTATATCCTCTTTAAGAGCTTACCGCAATAACTAGCACATCTAAAGTGTGATCTTAGATCGGTCTGAGCGATGTCTTGTCTATAACAAATGTCATAAAACTAAGGTGATAATTGTTACAATACAACAAGATAGTATTCGTATATAATATAAGTATCAATTATACAAAAGGAGAAAGCTAGTGACATAATGACTACCTTAGAAACTTACGATTTGAACCAAAGCCATATTCAAGAGTTGTGGCGAGAAGCAGATCATCTGCACGACATAGACGAATTTCATGTTAATGCTGAGGTCATTTTAGGCGCGATTATGGTTAAAGTAATCGTAATTGGTATTCTTCTGATGATCTTTGCAACGGGACTTGAAGCTATTCTGCATTAAAGTAACTCAATGAGGACTATAATATGGACATCATAGTGTAATCTGCTGGTAGCATTCGTTATCAGCAGATTTTTCATTTTACCCTCTAATTCTCACAACAATCCCTGCATAGATGACAAACTGCGTTACAATTAATCTAAGTAACATTGTGACAAGCGATAGAGGAGCTACCGTATGGCTTTGGTTAATCAATTCCTAGAAGCACAGAGTGTCTACCAACAAGAGTTGCTATCCAAGACGGGCGTTGTCGGTGTTGGGATTGGCTATAAGAATGGCGATCAAGGACAAACTGATGAATTATCTGTGGTTGCTTTGGTCGATCAGAAACGTCCGATTGCAGGCATCCGCGAAGAAGACCTTGTTCCGCGTGAACTCAATGGCATTAAAACAGATGTGATGGAAGTCGGACTATTCCGCGCTCAGATGAATACCACTTCACAAGATCGTTGGCGACCAACCATCCCAGCAGGGATCAGTATTGCCCATTATATGGTTACAGCAGGCACAATCGGCGCAATCGTTTACGATGCTGGCGGTGTCGCCTACATCTTATCGAATAATCATGTGTTGGCGAATAGCAACGATGCCCTGATTAGCGACCCTATTTTGCAACCGGGTCCTGCCGATGGTGGTCAGCATGGCTCAGACGCAATGGCTATCTTGCATCGCTACGCCAAAATCAGTTATACCGATGAAAATATTATCGGTGATGCCAATCCAATTATTGGTAAAGATTTAACAGTGCCGACAGACCCAACGCCCAATCCACCGACCCCACCACCCAATGCGCCTCCGACACAACCGACCACCCCATCAGGCGATGGTTGTGCAGCATTTATCATTTCATTTGCGGATACACTCGCAAAAATGAATGACCCAAACGCAAGCGTACAAGTGGTACGCGGGTCAGCGCAATCTGCGACACCTGCAGTCGTTGACCCGACACAATCAACCACTATCCGAGCGCAAGCAGCGATTCCCAATAATCAATTGGACGCAGCACTCGCGCTACCGATTCAAGCAGGTGTTTTCCAAGCAGAAATTATGAAAATTGGTGCGCCTTCAGGCACAATGCCCGTTTCGCTAGGGATGAAAGTTCGTAAATATGGACGCACCACACAATACACCGAAGGCACAGTGACCCTCATTAATGCGACGATTGATGTTGGCTATCGGACTTTAATCGGCAATCGTACGGCACGCTTTGTTGGTCAAGTGATGACAACAGGCATGAGCCAAGGGGGCGATAGTGGCTCGTTAATTGTTGATGGTAATTCTCAGAATGCAGTTGGTTTGCTATTTGCAGGTTCAGGGACAGCGACGATCTTCACACCGATTGACCGCGTATTGAAAAAATTAGGGGTATCACTCACTCGATAAAGGAGCAACAACGATGCAAGAACGGATTTCAGCAATACAAGCAAAATTTGCCCAAGACCTCATGGAGAAATTGCATGTGGTGGGTGTGGCTATCGGCTTGGCGATGAAAGACAATGAATATACCGATGAACTCGCCTTGGTCGTAATGGTCGATGAAAAAGTCCCACTCGAAGACCTCGAAGAAGAGGATCAAATCCCATCTGAAATTGAAGGCATTCGTGTCGATGTCCAAGAGACAGGTCCTATCCAAGCCTTTTAAT